>NZ_JAMXXL010000035.1:0-26911 GCF_024129685.1 Acinetobacter lwoffii
GAGCTAAAAGACTCGGTTTGAGATTCAATCTAATTGCTGGAATTTATAACTTGGAGCTGAGTAAAAAATGATTTATGAAAGAGGTCTAATAAAAGCAGAATAAATCTGGCTATAGCGATCTATTCGCTATAGCTTTCACTTATAATTTTGCCATCATTCTTTTTCACCTTTTGGCCAATGATACCTTCACAGCAGTATCGGTTTTTACGTCACTCTTTGCGTGATGGACGTAGTATTAACCCGCAAGATTCATCTCGATGGACCAAGTTGCACCTTGATCCCTGGTTATTGTGCTTTCTAGTTCTCAATGCAATCCTGGGTTTAATGGTGGTGTATAGCGCGACATCCGAAGACTCTGGCATGGTGGTGCGTCAGGCGATCAGTTTTGGAATTGGTTTTGTGCTGCTGTTTATCTGTGCGCAGATTCCACCGAAAGTCTATCAGGCGATTAGTCCATACCTGTATGCCTTCGGGATCTTCATGCTGCTTCTGGTCTTTGTGATTGGTGAAAAACGTTTGGGTGCAACCCGCTGGATTACCTTGCCAGGGGTGGGAAGCATGCAACCGAGTGAGGTGATGAAATTTGCCATGCCTTTGATGATGGCATGGTATTTTGCACGTAAGCCATTTCCTCCCAAATTTTTGCATATTGTCGGGGCTTTGATTCTATTGGGCGTACCATTTGTTTTGGTGGCACTTCAGCCTGACTTGAACATTGGCTTGGTAATTCCTGGTATTTTTGTTCTATTTTTAAGTGGGATGTCGTGGCGTCTGATTGGTGGTGCAGCAGCGGCGGTAGCTGTGGCAGCTCCGGCTGCATGGATGTTCGTGCTACAAGAGTATCAAAAAAAACGTATTACCACGTTATTTGATCCGGAATCGGATGCCTTGGGTGCAGGCTGGAATATCATCCAGTCCAAAATTGCGATTGGTTCAGGTGGTTCCACGGGCAAAGGCTATACCGAAGGTACCCAATCACATTTAGGTTATCTGCCTGAACATCATACTGACTTTATTATGTCGACTTATGCCGAAGAATTCGGTTTTATCGGCGTTTTCCTGCTGTTTAGTTTATTCACTGCCATTATTATTCGCTGTCTGATGATTGGTTTAAACAGCTTTCATAACTTTGGCCGTTTATATGCTGGAGCCATGGGACTGACTTTCTTCTTCTTTGTATTTTTAAACTCAGGCATGGTGAGCGGGATTTTACCTGTAACTGGAGATCCATTACCGCTCATGAGTTATGGTGGAACGGCAGTGATTTCCATGCTGGCCGGGATGGGCATTGTGATGTCGATTCATACTCATCGATAAGTCATTCTAAAAGTCGGACTGGTTCCGGCTTTTTATATACTTAAAATAAGTTGTTTTAAAAATCCTGTTTTGGCCAGAAGAAAAAAGAAGAATATTTTAGAATTCGTATGAAATTAAAAAGCCCTCAAATGAGGGCTTTTTAATTTCATACTTTAACTGAGAAACCAGGTGTAATAACCCCAGATCATTAAAGGCCATGCTAGGAAAGGGCTAAACAACCATTTCCAGAACCAGTGGCGCGGCATAAAGCCCACACCATGGACAAAGCCTCCAGAAATACCAATCATGATATACATCATGGCACTATGGCTATATTCACCGTTGGCATCCAGCATTGCAGAAGGATGAACCAATAACACGGCTGCGAGAGGAAAAGCCAGGAGGCAGGAAATCATCATCGCAAATTTGTTTGGTTTCTTGTCTACAACGGTTTTCTCAAGCGCAGCTTCGGTCATGTTTTATTCCTCATCTAGGTCTTGGTGTTGTTCCATGTAAATGGCAGCAATCACACTGGCAAAACATGCCATCAGTACACCCAGAATCCAAGCAAAATACCACATAGTTGTCTCTCCTTAAGACACAGCCCTTAGTACAGGCTGTGTGAATTATCTTCAATGTGTTTGTTGGTAATCACGCCCCACATCTTGTAATAACACCAAGTGGTATAGATCAGGATCAGTGGAACAAAGATACAGGCAGCAACGGTCATAACGGTTAAGGTATTTTTACTAGATACCGCATCCCACATGGTCAGACTTGCAACCGGGTTAATGCTTGAAGGCATCAGGAAAGGGAATAGGGCGAAACCAGCAGTCAGAATTGCACCGATAACTGCCAGAGATGAACCCAGGAAGCTCAAGCCTGCTTTATTTTTACCTGCTGCCAGTACAATGATCAAACCGCCCAAAATGCCGGCAATAGGCGCTGCCATCGTGATTGGATAAGTCGAGTAGTTATTCATCCAGCCTGGATTGGCATTGGTCAGCACTTCTTTGGCGAGCGGGTTGGCAACACCATTGGTATCAAAAGGTGTAACCAGTGTATAACCTTGAATACCACCAAAGTACAGCCAAGCGCCTGCAGCCAGGAAGGTAACCAGATAAACCAGACCCATGATTTGTGTTGCTTTGGCAGAACGTTGGCGTAGGTCACCATCAGTACGCAGCATTAACCATGCACCACCATGTGCACACAGCATCGATAAGCTGACCAGACCACACACAATAGCAAACGGATTCAGTAGTGCAAAGAAGCTGCCAGTATAAGTAGAACGTACAGTTTCATCTAGAGTAAATGGCACACCCAGGAACATGTTACCGAATGCCACACCAAAGACCAATGCAGGAACTGCACCACCAATCGCTAGACCCCAATCCCATGAATTGCGCCATTTGGTATTTTCCAGTTTTGAGCGATAGTCAAAACCGACCGGACGCAGGAACAGGGCAAACAGGACCAGCAACAGGGCCCAGTACATGCCGGAGAAGGCAGTTGCATAGACCATTGGCCAGGCAGCGAATAACGCACCGCCGGCAGTAATAAACCAAACTTGGTTACCGTCCCAGTGCGGTGCAATAGTATTGATCGCTGCACGGCGCTCACTATCATTTTTGCCCACAAATGGCATGATCGCCATGGAGCCCATATCGAAGCCATCGGTGAGGGCAAAGCCAATCAGCAATACGCCGACCAGCACCCACCAAATGATTTTTAATAATTCATATTCGATCATGCTTGAGTCTCCCCATTTGCCTTCTCTGCAGCTGCAAGCTTTTCAAAATGGTATTTACCGGTATGCAGTGAGCTTGGGCCAAGACGTGAGAACTTGATCATCAGATACATTTCAATAATCAGTAACACGGTATAGAACGCTGCCAATGCCAAGATTGAACCCCAGACATCACCTGTGCTTAAGCTTGATGCTGAAAGATGCGTCGGTAATACTTCACCAATAGTCCAAGGTTGACGACCTACTTCTGCTACATACCAGCCGGTCTGCGCAGCAACCCAAGGTAAAGGCAGTGCAAATAATGCAAATTTCAATAACCATGGTTTGTTTTCAGCATTACGTTTGGCTACCGCAAAAGTTGCCAGTGCAAATAGAAGTAGCATCAGGAAGCCAGAAGCCACCATGGCACGGAAGGCCCAGAACAGGCTTGGTACGTGTGGAATAGTGTCTTTAGCAGCTGCTTTGATTTGCTCTTCAGAGGCATCAACGACATTTGGGGTGTATTTCTTCAGTAGCAGACCGTAACCGAGGTCTTTTTGGCTTTCTTCAAAAGCTGTTTTCAGTTCTGGAGACTGATCACCAGCACGTAATTTTTCCAGTTGTGAATATGCCACCATACCATTACGGATACGCGCTTCGTGCTGAACCAGCAGGTCCTTAATACCTGTGACTTGTTCAGTCGTAGAACGTGTAGCAATCAGACCCATCACATAAGGAATTTTCACTGCATAATCTGTAGTCATGGTTTCCTTATTTGGGATACCGAACAAAGTAAATGGTGCAGGTGCAGGGTGAGTATCCCATTCTGCTTCAATCGCTGCCAGTTTGGTTTTTTGTACATCACCCAGCTCATAACCTGATTCATCACCCAGTAAAATCACTGAAAGTGTAGAAGCAAGCCCGAAGATGGCTGCAATGGCAAAAGAACGGCGTGCAAAAGGCAGGTCACGTTTTTTCAGCATGTAGTAACTTGAAATAGCCAGTACGAAGATGGCACCTGTGACATAACCCGCAGATACGGTATGCACAAATTTAACCTGAGCGACCGGGTTAAAGATCAGTGCAGCAAAGTCCATCATTTCCATACGCATGGTTTCATAGTTAAATGCTGAACCGACCGGGTTTTGCATCCAGCCATTGGCGACCAGAATCCAGAGTGCGGACATGTTCGAGCCTAAAGCTACCAGCCAGGTCACTGCCAGATGTTGTACTTTGGACAGGCGATCCCAACCAAAGAAGAACAAGCCAATAAAGGTCGATTCAAGGAAGAAGGCCATCAAACCTTCAATCGCCAGCGGTGCACCGAAAATATCACCGACATAATGCGAGTAATAAGCCCAGTTGGTTCCGAACTGGAACTCCATGGTCAGGCCGGTGGTTACCCCTAAGGCAAAGTTAATACCAAACAGTTTTCCCCAGAACTTGGTCATGTCTTTATAGATTTCTTTGCCGGAAATCACATAGGTGGTTTCCATAATGGCAAGCAGAAATGCTAGACCTAGCGTCAGTGGAACAAAAATAAAGTGATACATCGCGGTCATGGCGAACTGGAACCGCGAGAGATCGACCACGCTTTCAGAAATCATCAACGTGTCTCCTGGATTTGGGAAGGATTGCCGGCGATACGCTCGGCGACTTGGTTATCAAAATTTTTAGGAATCGTAGGCGCATCAAACCAGATATTTTTAATTATCATGAGTAAAATAACCTTGATAATTAAAATGGCGGTTATTTCTCTAACCACTCTCTGGTTTAGATTTTTAGGAACTAAGCTCATTCGACTAAGCCTGTTATATGACTTGTTGTATATTATTAATCTATTGTAACTAAAAAATAAATAGATGATACAGTTTAAATAAATATATATTTATAAATACTTGAAAGTAATAAATATATATTTATTCAAGTTAAAATTTATTCTAAATATTTTTTATTATTTTATGTAATTTTATTGGTTTTTAAATCCAACTAAAATGCTTATATTTATATATTTTAATGTAGATTATTTTGGTTGGAATAATATTCTCCTATTTTTAAATCTGATTAAAATGCTTGGTTTTAAAATAAAGAATAAAATTAATCAAACTAAATTGGTTGGTTTTATAAGGGTTGAATATCAGTGTCACAATCTTTCTCATCTTATTTATTTTGATAAAAAACACACCAAAAAAAGAACATGCTGGAGGCATGTTCTTTTTAAGCTTTGTGAGGGAGGCTCGACTTAGAAGTCGTAACGCATGCCTAGAGAAAGACCTAGGCTGTCTTCACCGCGTACGCCACCTACAGTATTGGTACGACCTTGTGCCCAAGGGGTAAGGTTTGAGTTTTCATCATTTAGTACAGTTGCTATGTTGCCATAAATGCGGACTGTTGGATCTAAACGGTGCTCAAGTCCGATTGCCAGTAAAGTTGCATTTGCATCGTCCGCATCGACATCGCGGTGGAATACTTCACCACGGAATGAGGTTTTTGGTGCAAATTTATATTCACCGGCTACACCAAATACTTGTGCATCTGGGTTTGCTTCAGAATTATCGTGTTGAAGGAATTGGTATAAACCACCCAAGTTGAATTCAGGTGTGATTTTGTAAGCACCAGCAATACGGAAACCATCGCGTTCGCCACGACCTGCATCTTCTTCATAATGTTCATAGGCAGCAGCAAAATCAACTTTGCCTTCTTTATAGGTTAAAGCGAGATCGTATGCTTTATCATCGCGATTATCTTTATTGGTAGTAGTTGTGGTTCCCGGTACGACTACTGTTACTGGACCATTCACAGTTTCAATTACAGCAGTTTTTGGTGAAGACGTTGACACGCTATCAGGGCTATTACCTTCGTGTAAAGAAAGTGCTGCTAAAACATTAAAGCCGCCGCCAAACTTAGGTGATTTATATTCAATGGTATTGTTATTACGTTCATCAAAACGCAAGTTGCCAGCACGTGTGACGTTACGAACATCACCGACCATATCACCAAAGAAGTTGACCGGGCCACGTGCTACTTTGAATGGGCTGTCAAAACGGCCGATACGCGCTTGACCGAAATCACCTTTTAAACCAACAAAAGTATCGCGAGTTGCAAATTCAACATCATCGTTTGCAGAACCACTTGCAAAGTTAATTTCCTGTTCGATTTGACCAAATACGGTCATACCATTTTCTAGTTTTTGTTCAGCTTTAAAGCCTAGGCGTGAAGAGTTTGAAGAAAGACCTACTTCGTTATAATCCTGGCCATCATCCAGATAATCTAAAGAAACGTGTGCACGACCATACACTTTAACATCAGCCGCGGCTGCCATCACTGGTGTTAAAATTGTTGCCCCGATTGCTAATGCAGATAACGTTTTTTTCATGTGTTGCTCCAATAAAGACTTTTTTATTCATCGTCTTAAAAACAAGTTTCAGTATTGTTTTGAAACATCTACTGCTCTATTGGTGCCAAGTATTCATTACAAATAAGTCAATATGATTAAGGAAATATTTCAGAAATATTAAAGACAATCATTGTCTTATTTTTTATAGGATTATGAGTGGGATTAGCAGGATTAATACAAATGCAGCTAAGTTCGGTGTTTGCTGCAAAACCTAAAAATAGGCTAGGTGACTTTTACTGATATTTGAGTGGTTTAATCAAGAGTGAAATACATTAGACATAAAAAATGGAGCCGAGGCTCCATTTTTAGGTATTAAGAATAGCTTAAAGGGCAGCTTTAATTTTCTCAGCCAGCGCTTTAATTTTTTCCTGGTCGCCCATTTGTGCTGCATGTTTGCCCAGATTGTGCAAAGAGGTAGGAACCAGATGGAAATGTACGTGTGGTACGGTCTGACCCGCTGCGGCCCCTGATAATTGCATCAGCACGATACCGTCCACACCTAAACCTTTTTCAATGGCTTTTGCAACTTTCTGTACGATCTGAATCGTATAGGCTGCAGCTTCAGGGGGTAGATCCAGTAAAGTGATCGCCGGAGTTTTCGGAACCACGAGAGTATGACCTTCTGCCTGAGGCATGATGTCCATAAATGCAAGAACCTGGTCATCTTCATACACTTTTATCGCAGGAAGTTCACCGCGTAGAATTCGTGCAAAAATATTCTGATCATCATAAGTCATAAGTATATTCCTTGAGCGTCATTAAACTGAATTATTTACAGTTCAATTCTTTCTGACGATCTTTGATCGCGTCAAGACGTTGTTGCTCTTTTTCCGAGAATTTTGGCTTGGTTGTATAGCAATTGTCATTACCAAACTTGGCTTTTGCTTCAGGATCTTTGAAACAGAAACCTTTAGACGCATAAATCACGTCATGATCATTTTTTAATTTTTTGCACTCTTGTTCAGATGCAAGAACCGATGTTGAAGCCCCGAACAAAGTTGCAAAGCCGATCAATGCTGCAACAGAAAATTTCTTCATGAGAGTTTCCTCTGGGTTATCCACTATATGTGCCTGCCTACTAGTCACAATATGAGGTTTCGTTATCATTATTCAATGGCGAGATATTACTCGATGGTAATATTACTCCATGATTCATACATTTTCACAGCACTGGAAAAATCACTGTTTTTATCCGACAGATCGCTGGCCGCTTGAATCAGATTCTGGGTCAACGAGAGCACAGGCGCAGAAATTTTGGCTTCACGCGCAAGGTCGATTGCAATGCCTGTATCTTTGGCCAAGAGTGGCAGGGCAAAGGTTACAGGAAAACTGCGGTTTAAAATACGCTGCGGCAAAACGGTTTCAGTCACCATGCTTTTACCACTTGAAGCATTAATACAATCCAGCGCTTCATGCAAGTTTACCCCATGCGCTTTCAGTGTAGTAAAGCCTTCTGCGACGGCACACAGGTTTACAGCCATTAACATATTATTTACGGCCTTCACTGCAAAACCTGCGCCAGATTCACCCACATGCTTGATCAGCTTGCCAAAAGCCTGCATCGCAGGAAGGGCTTGTTCATAGCCCTCTGCATTACCGCCCACCATCACAGTTAACGTGCCATTTTCAGCGCCAATGGTTTGACCGCTGACCGGTGCATCCAGAAAGATTACCCCATGTTCAGCCAGTTGTACTGCCAGTTTTTGGGCAGAATCCGGTACACCACTGGTGCAGTCGACCCAGACTGAACCGGATTTAAGCGGTAAATTTTCCAGAAGTCGTTCAACGTCAGCGCTAGTTGGCAAGCATGAAAAAATCACATCTGCCTGTACGGCCTGTTCCAGTGTGACGGCTTGGGTGCCATATTCAGCAGCATGTTGCTCTGCTTTGTTAAAGCTGCGGTTCCAGACATAGACCGTATCAAACTGCTTGGGTAAATGTGCTGCCATACGAAAACCCATTGCACCTAGGCCGATAAATGCCACTGACTGAATCATGCTGTACCCTCTGAATATGTTTAAAGCTATTTAATATTTTTTCTGGTGCGGGGAATCTACACTAAACATCAAGACGTGTAGAGCGCTGCACCAGCCAGGTCGTCATTTTGGGCCAGAATGTATTTGCCGTTTTCTGGTTCGACATTAGTCCAAGATGACCACCCGGTATAAGAGTAAACGTCTTATCCTGGCTACTTGTCAATTCCATCAAAGGCTTAGCTGACTGTTCTGTGACAATCTGGTCGGTTTGACCTGCACCTACCAATAGGGAGCAGCTGATATTTTTAAGATCAACAATACGACCATCTAAAGTGATAGAACCGTATTTTAAAGGATTTTGCAGCCATAAATGCAGAACCATGTCCTGATTAATCCCGCCCGGATAATCGATCATCTTGTTCAGGAAATTCCCCATGGTGGCATGTTCATAGACATCTTCGACATGATCCAGATTCAGCAAAAACTGCTTCTGGCTTTTTAGCCAGCCAATCGGATCAAGTAATTTAAAGCCCAAGGCATTTACAATACCCGGCGTATGAATATATTGCTTCGGGATCAATCCTTGATGAATGGCCTGTTGCAAATTCTTATTTTTAGAAATCAGTTTATTGGTCGTAGAAAAAAGTTTGCCGACACGTCCTGACGCATAACTGTCGATAGGACTGCCCACCACGATCAGATTCTTGACATGTTCAGGCGAATGCAGGGCTGTATAGAGCGTGACAAACACCCCAGCCATACTCCAGCCGTGTAAGGAAATGAACTGACTGCCTGAATGCTTGCAGATGGTTTCAATGGATTGAGGAATGGCTGCATCGATAAAAGATAAAAAATTCAGGTGACGGTGCTTAAAGTTAAAGCGTTTCCATTCCACCAGATAGACATCAAAACCGCTATGCTGAAAATGCCTGACCAGAGAGCGATAAGGATACAGATCATAGATATCCATATTAATGGCTAACGGTGCGATGAAAACCAGAGGCTCCTTATATTTTTTCTCAGGTGAAGCGTAATAACGAATCTTGCAAAACTCGGTGCCGGCAATATATTCAAAAGGGGTTTTTTGCGACAGGATCAGTGAGGAGGCATTAAACACCCGGGTACTAAGGTGTTTCAATTTTTTTTGCTGGCGCTGAAAGTTTTGTTTTAACTGAATCATGTAAATAAAATATCCGTATCCGCGGGAGGATTGATCGAAGTCTAAGCAATAATCGCTTATTATGCCTTGACCTGAAATAGCTTAGGCGCTCAAAATGTTGGCAAATTTTTACAAAAGGCAGCCCGAGGGCTGAGGTAAAGCGATGAGCCAGCAAGACGATATTTCTTACCAATTAGAAACTTTAGCCATTCGTACCGGCCATACCCGCACTTTTGAAGGTGAGCATGGCGAACCGATTTTTCTAACATCGTCCTTTGTTTATGAAAATGCTGCAGAAGCCGCAGCCAAATTCTCAGGCCAGGAACCGGGCAATATCTATTCTCGCTTTACCAATCCGACCGTTGCCATGTTTGAAAAGCGTCTGGCTGCACTTGAAGGTGCAGAGCGCGCCGTCGCCACCAGTTCGGGTATGGCAGCTATTATGGCAGTGATGATGGCTTTTTTAAAAGCGGGTGATCATGTGATTTGTTCACGTGCAGTCTTCGGTTCTACGGTTTCCATGTTTGAAAAATATGTCGCAAAATTTGGCGTCAGCGTTGATTTCGTCGATTTGACTGATCTTGATGCATGGAAAAATGCCATCAAGCCTGAAACAAAAATTCTCTTTGTTGAATCGCCATCGAATCCTTTAGCAGAAGTAGCTAATATACAGGGACTCGCCGATATTGCGCATGCTAATGATGCTTTACTGGCGATTGATAACAGCTTCTGTACACCGGTGTTACAACAACCACTCAAATTTGGTGCAGACCTAGTGGTGTATTCTGCGACTAAATATCTGGATGGCCAAGGCCGCGCCTTGGGTGGTGCTGTCGTAGGTAATCATAAGCTGCTTGAAGAAATTTTTGGCTATGTGCGTACCACTGGTCCTTCAATGAGCCCATTCAATGCCTGGGTCTTCCTGAAAGGCTTGGAGACACTACGTTTGCGTATGCGTGAACATTCAGCAAGTGCACAGCAACTGGCTGAATTTTTGAATCAGCATCCAAAAGTGGAAAAAGTATATTATGCGGGCCTGCCTGAGCATGTCGGTCATGAACTGGCAGCAAAACAGCAGAGCGGTTTTGGCGGTATTGTGTCTTTTGAAGTGAAAGGTGGCCGTGAGGAAGCATGGACTGTCATTGACAATACCCAGTTTATCTCGATTACCGGTAATCTGGGCGATGTGAAATCGACCATTACCCATCCTGCAACCACGACACACGGTAAATTGTCGCCTGAAGCCAAAGAAGCTGCTGGTATTCGCGAAGGTTTGATTCGCGTATCTGTTGGCTTGGAAGAGATTGGTGATATTATCCAGGATATTAGTCGCGGTTTAGACCTGATTTAATTTTATAAATTCATGTTCGGAGATATTTATGAACATTAACATGTTGATGCAGCAAGCTCAGCGCATGCAGAAAGAAGTTGAAAACAACGTAAAAAAAGCCAAAGAAGAGCTTGCGCAGACTGAAGTGCATGCCGAGGCGGGTGGCGGTCTGGTGAAAGTGACCATGACTTGCCGTAACGTGGTGAAGCGTATCGAAATCAATCCTGAATTACTTCAGGATGATCCAGATATGATCGAAGACCTGATTGCAGCGGCAATGAATGATGCAGCACGTCAGGCAGAAGTGGTATCTGACGAAAGAATGAAAGCAGCGAACTCAGGCATGGGTTTACCGCCTGGTCTTGCAGGTATGTTCTAAGGAAGAATGCGCAATGTTTAGTGATCGTTTTGATCAACTCGTTCAAGCATTACGCATTTTGCCAAGCGTTGGGCCAAAATCGGCTCAACGTATGGCATTGCATATGATCATGAAAAATCGTGAGGGTGCTATTGGTCTGGCACATGCGCTGACTGAGGCAACCAATCACATTCATGAATGTTCAGTCTGTCATTCTCTGACCGAAGACGAAGTCTGCAATATTTGCAGCTCTCTGGATCGTGATGATGAACTGCTCTGTGTAGTGGAATCACCTGCAGATGTCATGGCGATTGAGCAAAGTGGTAGTTTCAGAGGTAAATATCATGTATTGGGCGGACATTTATCGCCACTGGATGGTATTGGTCCCGAAGAAATCGGTATTCCGTACTTATTGCATCGTTTGGCCAATGGTCAGGTGAAAGAAGTGATTCTGGCAACCAATGCCACGGTAGAAGGTCAGGCTACGGCGCATTATCTGGTTGAGGCCAGTAAGCATTTGCCGATCCAGATGACCCGAATTGCCCAGGGCGTACCACAAGGTGGTGAGCTGGAATATGTCGATAGCCATACCTTGAGTCAGGCAGTACATAACCGGATGCGCATGAAGTAAGCTGAGCTTAAATATCTTGTTAGTTTTAATATAAAAAAGATATTAATTAGAATATAAAACCTGATAAGTAAGCGCCATTTTTTGGGAAATAGGGCAGAATTGACCTTATTTTTTATACAAAAATTCTATAGATCAGTTAATATGGATCTATCGAGAATCTAATCTTAGACTCAGTTCTATGTTTCAATTTATTCAACATCAAAACGACTTAACTCATGTACTGAAGCTGATGGATCAGAATTCAGTGTATGGGCTGGATACCGAGTTTATCAAGGTTGATACCTTATGGCCTAAGCTGGGTGTTTTTCAGATTAACGTAGACAACAAGGTCTATTTGTTGGATGGAACCACGCTGGATCTGACTGAGTTCCTTAATAAAATTTTTAACGCACAGCAGAATATTTTTCATGCCTGTAGTGAAGATATCGATCTGATTTATCACTATACCCAGAAGAAATCGCTGAGTAATGTGTTTGATACCCAGGTCGGCATGTCATTTTTGGGGCATGGTCTGCAAGTCAGCTATCAAAATGCGCTGAAGCAGATGTTGGAAGTCGATATCGAAAAAGACCAGACCCGTTCTGACTGGCTGGCGCGTCCACTCAGTTCCGAACAGTTGCTCTATGCTGCCAATGATGTGCATTATCTGGTGCAACTGTCAGAGAAAATTAAACAGGATCTAGATTCGAAAGATCTGCTGGATTTTGCCTTGCAAGATTGCCGGTTTCTGACTCAGGAAATTGGCGAAGATACCCCAACTGCCTTGTTGTATCAGGATGTCGGAAATTACCGGCATTCACGCCGTCAGCTGATGCAATTGCAGCAATTAATGGTTTGGCGTGATCAGATTGCCAAAGCACTGAATCAGCCACGCAGTTTCATTTTGAAAAATGCCAGCATGATTGATCTGGTGGAAAAATTCCCGCGCAATAATTTCCAGCTGAGTCATGTGAAAGACATTCGTTCGAATGTGGTTCGTGAGCATGGCAAAACCATTTTAGATTTATTGAAATTCCTGCCGGAGCCGGCAAATTGGCCTTTACGTCTGGCACGTCCAATTCGCCATTCTTCCAAAGATATTGGCGAAAAAATTGATTCAATTATTCAACATGTGGTCAATGAAACCTCGATTCCCAAAGAAGTGCTGATGCGCAAGAAATGGTTGAATGCACTGTATCAGCATGTAGTTTTTCACAAGGATGAACAGGATCTGCCGGATTATCTGCTTGGGTGGCGCTATGAGTTATTGACTCAGCCCCTGATTCAGGTATTGCATCAGGACGAATCTTATCTGTCTACCCAGATGAAAGTCAGCGAGTGATTAGCTACAGAATTGGTTAAAGAAAAAGCAATTATACAAAATCACGACTGATGCATGAGATGTGGCTAATGTTTCTGTCTTTTTTTTGATGTATCCTTGCGGTTGTTTTTCCAGAAAAGTCGTTTGAAATATGCAAGTGTCTATCTACAAATCCAGTAAAAAAAGTGAAATGTATCTGTATGTGGCGCGTCCTGCGAATGAAAGCGAAGCTGAAACATTCGAACCTTTAAGCGTATTGACTGAAGCAGTACAGGCAGCATTTGGACGTGCGACTTTTGTCATGCATCTTGAATTAAGCGAATCACGTAAACTGGCACGTGCCAATGTCTTGCATGTCATGGATTCTATTGAAACCCGCGGTTTCTTCCTGCAAATGCCACCAGAAGGCTTGATTGATCCAAATGCGGTCGCACCAGAAGGTTTACGCGGTGCTTAATGTTAATTCAGGAGTTGTGAAATGAATGGTTATGTGGCTGTATTAGACTCAATTCCTGAACAGAGCATTGCCGTAGCAGTTTATTTGCTCGGCAGCCTGATTGCTTTATGGTGCTGGTATGGCGTAACCAAACGTCTACCTAAACCTATGGGCGGTTTTTTGTGGATTGTGGCCTTTGCCATTCTGTTGACACCGACGGTATCTGAGGGGGCGAATGCTTCTATTGCACCTGCGATCTTCGGTCTGTTATTTGGGGTGTTGACCAAAGAGCAATCCCTGGTTTGGATTAATGCGTCACTTATTTTATTTGTCATTGGGATCGGATCTGTGATTGGCTATTGCTGGTCGACTTATGTGTCGAACAAAAGCAATATTCGTGTTCACGAGAAAAGTTCACCGCTGTAAGTAAAAAATAAGGTTCAATCATGTCTGCTGATATTCAACAATTTTCAGGTACCGATCAGTACATCGCGACTGACAGTTTAAAACTTGCGGTGAAAGCTGCACGCAGTTTGCAAAAACCGTTGCTGGTCAAAGGGGAGCCGGGTACAGGTAAGACTTTACTGGCCGAGCAAGTTGCAGAAAGTCTGGGTTTGGAACTGATCACCTGGCACATCAAGTCTACTACCAAAGCACAGCAAGGTCTGTATGAATATGATGCAGTATCGCGCTTGCGCGATAGCCAGTTGGGTGATGACCGTGTCTATGACATCAAGAACTACATCAAGCCGGGCAAATTGTGGGAAGCATTTACCAGTGAAGAGCGCTGTGTCCTGTTGATTGATGAAATTGATAAGGCAGACATCGAGTTTCCAAATGACTTGCTGCATGAACTCGATAAAATGTCGTTCTATGTGTACGAGACTGGCGAGACCATTACGGCAACTCAGCGCCCAATCGTGATCATTACCTCAAATAATGAAAAAGAATTGCCAGATGCTTTCCTGCGTCGTTGCTTCTTCCATTACATCGAATTCCCGGATGAAGCCACCATGCGTGAAATCATCGATGTGCATTTTGCCAATATCTCGACCACATTGGTCAATGAGGCTTTGCAAGTCTTCTTTAAATTACGTCAGATTCCGGGTTTAAAAAAACCACCTTCAACTTCTGAACTGATCGACTGGCTCAGCCTGCTTATGGCTGACGACATGCCGGAAGATATTCTGCGCAATACTGATAAATCCAAAGCAATTCCGCCCCTGTACGGCGCATTAA
Source organism: Acinetobacter lwoffii (assembly GCF_024129685.1). Classification (GTDB taxonomy): domain Bacteria; phylum Pseudomonadota; class Gammaproteobacteria; order Pseudomonadales; family Moraxellaceae; genus Acinetobacter; species Acinetobacter lwoffii_X. The sequence goes on from NZ_JAMXXL010000035.1 coordinate 14,852, forward strand.
TCAAGAATGAGCAAGATGTGCAGTTGCTCGAACGTCTAGCATTTATGTCACGTCGTTAAGGGAGAAACACGCATGTTTGTGCGACTGTTTTATACCTTACGCAAATACGGCGTGCCGGTATCGACCCGCGAACTGATTGACCTCAATCAGGCAGTTGCCGCAGGACTGGTCTTTGCCGATCAGGACGAGTTCTATCAGCTGGCCAAAACTGTAATGGTCAAAGACGAGCGCTATTTCGACAAGTTCGATCGCGCCATGAAAGACTATTTTGATGATATCGCGACCTTTGATCTGGATGAGCTGCTAAATCAGGTGCATAAGCTGCCCAGAGACTGGTTTGATCTGGAGTTGCTGGAAAAGCATTTGACCCCGGAGCAGCGCGAAGAGCTGAAAAAAGCCGGATCGCTGGAAGAACTGATGAAAATGCTAGAAGAGCGTCTGCGCGAACAGCATAAAAAACATCAGGGCGGCAACAAGATGATTGGTACCGGTGGCACTTCACCCTTTGGTGCCTATGGCGATCATCCTGAAGGTGTGCGTATTGGCGGGCCGGGGCGTAAGCGTTCTGCGGTGAAAGTGTGGGAGCAGCGTCAATACCGCAATCTGGATGATGAACAGATTTTAGGTAGCCGCCAGATGCAGATGGCATTGCGCCGTCTACGAAAATTTGCCCGTCAGGGTGCAGCCGAAGAGCTGGATATTGACGGGACAATTCGTGAAACTGCCAAGCAGGGGATTCTGGATGTGCAATTGGTGCCGGAGCGTCGTAACCGCATCAAAGTACTGATGCTATTTGATGTTGGCGGTTCGATGGATGCGCATATTGCCCAGTGTGAAAAGCTGTTTAGTGCTGCGAAAACCGAATTCAAGACCCTGGAATATTTCTATTTTCATAACTGTCTGTATGACTATGTCTGGAAAGACAATGTCCGTCGTTCCAGTTCACGCATGAATACCTGGGATTTATTTAATACCTATGGCCGTGATTACCGGGTGATTGTGGTGGGTGATGCCAGTATGGCACCTTATGAATTGACCTCGGTCGGTGGTTCGGTTGAATATATGAATGATGAGGCTGGGCAAGTCTGGTTGCAGCGTCTACGTCAGCATTTTGATAAAACCGCTTGGCTGAATCCTGAAGAAGAAAAATACTGGCATTACACCCATACTATTGGTCTGATCCAGCAAATATTTGAAAATCATATGTTTCCAATGACATTAAAAGGCATTGAAGACATGACTAAATATCTGGCGCGTTAATTCCATTTATCTATAAGTGACTTTAGTTAGAGTTATTAGTGATTTAAAACAAATTATTCTAGTATAAAGTCACTCATTATCTTTTATTTAAAATCTCGGGCATGATTATGGCTCATCAAATTAATGGTATTGCGTTACCAAATGAAGAGGGTTTTTTTGGTCAATATGGCGGTCAGTTTATTTCACCCGATCTGAAACAGCCCATGGATGATATTAATGTGGCCTATCAGGAAATTCGTCAGACTGAAGAGTTTCAGAATGAATTGAAAGACCTGTTTGCCCATTATGTCGGTCGCCCAAGTCCTTTATTTCATGCCAAACGTCTTTCTGAACAGCTTGGCGGGGCGCAGATTTATCTGAAACGTGAAGACCTGAACCATACCGGCGCGCACAAGATCAATCATTGTCTGGGTGAAGCTTTACTGGCCAAATATATGGGTAAAACCAAAGTCATCGCAGAAACCGGTGCAGGACAGCATGGTGTTGCACTAGCAACAGCATGTGCCTTGGTGGGTATTCCGTGTGAAATTCATATGGGGCAGGTAGATATCGAAAAAGAACATCCAAATGTCGTGAAAATGAAAATTCTGGGTGCCAAACTGATTTCTGTGACGCGCGGTACAGCTACCCTCAAAGATGCAGTGGACAGTGCTTTTGAAGAATATTTGAAAGATCCGAAAAATTACATCTATGCTATCGGTTCGGTGGTTGGACCGCACCCATTCCCGATGATGGTTCGTGACTTCCAGTCGATTATTGGCGATGAAATTAAAGTTCAGGCCAATGAACGTTTTGGTGCAAATCCTGATTATGTTGTTGCCTGTGTTGGTGGTGGTTCTAATGCAGTAGGCGCATTCACTGCATTTTTAAATGAACCCGATGTGAAACTGGTTGGCGTTGAGCCGGCAGGTCAGGGTTTAGATACCGATATGCATTCAGCTACTTTGACCTTAGGTAAACCGAGCCAGTTACATGGGATGGCCTGTTATGTGCTAGAAGATGAGCAGGGTGAACCTTTGCCAGTGCATTCAATTGCTTCTGGTCTGGATTATCCGGGTGTGGGTCCGCAGCATAGCTTGTTGAAAGATTTGGGTCGGGTGGAGTACACCACTGCGACCGATCAGGAATGTCTAGATGCATTCATGACCCTTTCACGTGTAGAAGGAATTGTTCCTGCACTAGAAAGTTCGCATGCGGTGGCTTGGGCCATTCGTGAAGCGGGTAAATTGCCAAAAGATACCAAAATTGTGGTGAACTTATCGGGTCGTGGTGATAAAGACTCAGATTACGTCGCAGAAAAATTAGGTCTAAACTGATTTTATTCAGAATGTTCATATAAAAAAATCCCGATACACGTACCGGGATTTTTTATGCATCAGATATAAAACTTTATCTTGGTGTCACTTAAGTGATCTTCAAATGCCTTAGAGAAAGCTAGATGATGTTTTAACCTGAGATATATTGCTGTAACTGTTCAATCAATTTACGTTGGTCATCCATGGCGGCCTTGACCAAATCCCCAATTGAAATCAGACCGATCAGTTTTTCATGTTCGACCACGGGTAAGTGGCGTAGGTGGCGTTCAGTCATCAGAGATAAACAGTCTTCTACGCTAGTAGCTGTATTTACGGTAATCACTTTAGAGGTCATGATCTCATTAACAGTGGTGTCGAATGAGGTTCTTTGCATCAGCGCGATTTTACGAGTGTAATCCCGCTCTGACAAAATCCCCACCACGTTGTCTTCATGGGTTACCACAAGCGCCCCGATTCCTTTATCCGCCATCAAGGTGATGGCCTCTAAAACGGTAGAATCTGGACGGATGGTATAAATAGCTTGATGCATTTTTTCACTGAGCACCTGTGCCACATTGGTCATGCTTAATCATCCTTATTGGTCAATTTATTATTAATCCTAGAGTATGTATTCAACCTGAACATCTCTAAGTGTTTAGGTTTTAGTCTTTATAAATAGCATGTTATTTAAGCAATGTGCAGTCTTTGTTGCGAAAAAAACAGATGACGCATCTGTGCAGCAGTCAGTTTGAGTTTGGTTCCATTGGTGTTGAACAGCGCTGGCGTAACATTCAGTCGCGACAGGGTCGGCAATAATGCATTTTCAAAATCTTCAGAATTGATTTTACGTGGAATGTAATCCGGCCAATGTTGCTGGGCATAATTTTTAGCATCCAGCGGATTGAGCCAGAATGGGAAGATACAGTCTTCCTGGTCACGCATCATCGCCCAGCCTTGGTGATATGCGCCCCATAGCTCGCCACAATTCATCAAAGATTTAAGCATCGTGATCTTTAACAGAAAGTTTTTGCAGATCGGATCAAATTGAATAATTTTTCGTGGTTTCATTAGAATAAAGTGCTATTGGAGTTCAGGCTCTATTCTAGGAACTTTATATGAAATTACTGTTTCAGCTTTGCAAGGATTCGTAAGAAAATATGTATTGATTGCTATTTATTGAAAAAAGGGCTGAAAAAAACGCCACCTAGGTGACGTTTCTTTATGCTTGCATGGTGGCCATGTTTTGCCAGTACTGGGCTTTGAGTGAATCTCGTTCTACACGGAAACCTTGATAATAAAGTTCTGCTAAAAAAAGCGCTGCTTTACCATGGCCAGCACGAGCGGCTTCTTCAAGCTGTTTTACTGCATCAGCAAAGTTCATTTGCGATTGAATGGTATTCACGGCATCTGCGTACAGATGTTCCAGATCGTGTTGAGAGATTTGTTGTATCATATAAAAACTCCTTAATTTTAATTATGATTACAGGATAGACTATTTAGTCTAAATACAAATATAAATTAGTATTGTTAAACTAATATTACAAAATAATGGAAAAGTCAACTATTCGATTTTATTTGTTTACTTCAGTTATAGTTTAACTGATTAAACTATACACAATTATAAATATTATTAAGCTACATTGTAAATGGATAGCAAACAATAAGGAGAAGGCCATGATGACAAGAACTTTAGATGGTGTGAAATTTGATATGCCTCCGACTGCAGGTCAAATTATGGAACTTGCCGATTTGCATCGTAAAAAACTAGATCAAGCTATATTCAGTAAATATACCCATCTAGGCGATTATGGGCTGGCACAACGTAAAGAAGTCTACGACTTTACCCGGGCGCTGGACGAAAACCAGCGTGAGCAGTTTTATAAACTCTATAATGGTGAGCTGATCCGCATTGCAGATGAGGATCGCTTACATCCGCCTGAAGCAGAAGCCGGTTTAAGTAAATTTGCAATTGCACTGGTATTACTTGTTGTTGCATTGGTGCTGTATTCAACAATTATTACTAGAATAATGAATTAATGCCCAAAATAGCAGGATTCAGCTCTTGTGAATATTCAGTGCGCTGACTTGAACTTATGTAACTGCGACCATACACTACCTCTAACCTGAGGTAGTGTATGTTTATAGATACAGAAAAACTAAGCCAATTTTTCAGCAGAATCAAACTGGAACAGATTTATAACAGTGTGGTTATTTTTATTATTGCGGTCATTCTACTTTTAGCCGCATTTGCTTTATATCGTCCGCTTAGCCTTTCCCAAGTCACCCAGATTCAACAACTGTCTAAACAGCAAAACCTTCCCCAAACCCAAGATATGGCACTCGCCTTGTTAGAGCAGCAGCATATCCGTCGTGGGCAGTACCTTAAATTGATGCAGGCTTATCAGCAGGAATCGCTTCGGGCACGTCAGCTTCCGCCGGTCTCTGTGGAGATGCCTTAGGCATAGGATTTGTTGGTAGGTAATAATTGGCATCCCTTAAATTCTGTTCCAAACGCATTTTCAAAGCATTTTGATCCAGTTCTTTATTGACAACGACCAGGGTTAAGCGATCAGGATGAAAATGCTTGCGCACTGCATTTTGTACATCTGCCGCTGTGATTTTAGCCAAGCGTTCTGGATAACTGGATAAATAATCAGTTTGCTCACTATAAAAACCCATATTGCCTAGCTGGGCATTAATGGTGGCATTACTGCTGTAATTATTAGGAAAAGCACGTAACATGCCTGCTTTGGTTTCTTCCAGACGCTGAGTATCAATAGGTTGACTGACAAAGTTGATAAATGCTTGATGTGCGACCTGAATGCTATCTAGCAGTTGATCCTGACGCGTGGAATACTTAAAGCTGAATACGCCCGGTGCCTGACTAAAGCTCAACGAACTATAAGCGCCATAAGTAAAACCACGTTTCACCCGCAGTTCCTGCATCAATACCGCATTAAATCCGCTACCGCCAAACATGCGATTGGCGACCTCTAAAGCCAGTTTATCTTCAGTAAAGCGAGTTGGGCCTAAATGCCCAAAGGTGACATGCGCCTGAGACGAGTTATAGGGTAGATGTACCACTTCAAAACCAGATTGAGTTTCAGGTTGTGGCAATCGCACTGCTTTTTGCCCTTGGGGTAAATTACCGGCAATGCGTTCAGACAGTTCCAGTGCCTGTTTCGGGCTGAGTTTTCCAGTAATGGAAATATTCATATTTTGCGCCACCAAAAACTGATCACGAAATTTTTTCAATAATTCTGCGTTAATTTTCTTGGTACTGCCTTGGGTACCGCTGATTGGTTCTGCATAAGGGTGTTGACCATATAGGGCACGATAAAAACGGATATCCATGAGTCGGCTTGGATTTTCCTGCAGCTGTTTTTGTCCCACTTGGGTATTGCTTAAAGCCAGATTAATGCTGGATGGTTTAAATGATGCATTCTTGAGAACCTCCATCAGCATGCCCAATGCGGGTTCCAGTTTTTCCGGGTCTGAAAGCGTACGCAGACGAACCACAAACATATCCCGATAGGCTTGTACGCTGAATTGTGCTCCGGTTTGGTCAAAAACTTCCGCCACCTGATTGGCGCTATATTTGTCGGTTCCTTCACGCATCAACTTGGCTGCCATATTGGATAGGCCATATAGACCTTTGGTAATTTCCTGATCACGAGCCGAACCGGCATTAAAGGTCAGCTGGATATCTACCATGGGAAGATCCTGCGTTTCAACGAACAGTGTACGTACCTTATAGCGATTGTTCAGGTCATGAATATAAGGCGCCTGAAATTCTCGTTGCTGATTAATATTTTTTAAACTTTGCAGTAAAGGGATAGACTGTAACTGACTGGGGTTGTCATTTTGGTCAGGTTGAGGGTTAAGATAGTTTTCTGCATGGGTAGCCGAGCTAAGACTTAAAGTTGAAATAAGCAAAAATGGACGAAGCTGAAGCATTATAATCCCCGTTGCTGGGTGTTTTGTTCGGGTGAGAGATAAAGCGTGCTGAGATTCTCACGCACAAAATAGGCGTTGGCGACGCGCTGGATATCCTGAACACTGACACTTTCAAAGTGTTTCGGTAATTCATCCATCAGGCGATAACTCAAGCCATTGACCTCTAGATTTCCAATCATTTTGGCTTGTCCGGCAATATCATCCTGGCTATAGATCAAATTGGAAATAAAGCGGGTACTGATACGATCCACTTCCTGTTGGGTCATCGCTGTAGTTTTAAGTAAATCCACTTCATCCTGAATTGCTTGTTGTGCTTCTTGCAAAGAGATGCCCGGCGCAGGTAAGGCAGAAATACCAAACAGGCTGTCGCCGCGATTATAGGGATCATAAGAAACGCTGACAGAGGTCAGAATTTTACGATCACGTACCAATCGGTCTTGCAGGCGCGAAGAAATGCCACTGTCCAAAAGACTGCGAATAATGGTTAAGGCATAAGCATCTTGGGGGTTTTTGGCAGTGCCAAGGGATTTTACATTCCAGGTCATGTACAGATTGGGCACCTGAATATTGCTATTGATTTCCATATGGCGATAACCCAAACGCTCAAACTCCAGTACGTCATTGCGTGCTGGGGTTGGACGTGCGGGAATGTCAGCAAAATATTTTTGTACCTGAGCCAAAGCAGCTTCAGATTCTACATTCCCCACAATCACCAGAATGGCATTATTCGGACTGTACCAATCCCGGTACCATTTTTTGACATCATTCAACTGAATATTATTCAGAGTTTTCATGTGTCCAATCACCGGCTGGCGATAATGACTGGTCGGATAACTGACCCATTTAAACCGTTCAAAGGCTTGCGCCCGCGGATTGTCATCGGTACGCTGGCGCCGTTCTTCCATGACGACTTTAATTTCTGGCTCGAAGTCCTGCTGCCGCAATAATAAATTGCTCATGCGGTCAGATTCAAGTTCCAGCGCCATAGGGAAATAGGCCTTAGGATAGAGCTGATAATAATTGGTGTAATTGGTAAAGGTGGCGGCGTTGATGCTACCGCCATAAATCCGGCTCAGACGGGTAAATTCGTCATTTGGAACTTTATGCGTACCTTTGAACATCATGTGTTCAAGTGCATGCGAGACCCCCAGAATATTGCCAGATTCATCACTGCTGCCGACTTTGTACCAGATCTGGGTCATCACCATGGGCGCACGATGGTCTTCCCGAATAATGACTTTTAATCCATTACTTAAAGTGGTTTCAAAAGTGGTGCGTGATAATTCACTGCGAGTCTGGGCTTGGGCCTGATTAATACTTAATCCCAGCAATAAGGCACCAAGTGGATAAAGTGTTTGTTTAATCATTCTGGAAAAAGAGGAGACAGTCAAAAAGGTGGCGGACACTAGATCTCCCAAAAATAGGCATTTGTATTTAGGGTTATTTTTAATAAATGCGGAGATGAAAGCAACCAAGAGCTGTAGCTTTTTGGTATGTTTGTCCAGCATTTGCATTGCTAGCTGCAAAGCAGGCAAGTTATGGTAGAATCTGGGTTTTTAACGCAATGCTTTTCAAGGATTCGGCATGCAACAGCAATCTAATGGGCAAAACAAATTTTTGATTGATGCTGATATCGGAGATGATGATGTCACATTACCGAGCTTACCTGCGGTCAATGTGCCTATCGTAGAAACGCCAAGCGAAGCAGCTGTAGTTTCTGCACCTGTCGTAACAGAAACTGAAAATGAAGATTCTGCGGCGAAAGGTGGCTTCTTTAGCCGTATGAAAGAGGGTTTAACCAAAACTCGTAAAAACCTTGCCGATGGGATGGTCAATATCCTGATCGGTGGTAAAGAAATTGATGATGAATTATTAGAAGAAGTCGAAGAGCAGCTGCTGGTGGCCGATATTGGTGTGGAAGCCACCAAGACCATCATTGCTAACCTGACCGAGCGTACCGAACGTGGTGACTTGATCTACTCGCATTCACTGTATAAGGCGCTTCAGGAAGAACTGGTGGCTTTATTGGCACCCCGGGTAAAACCGCTGCATATTGATCCGAATAAATCGCCTTATGTGATTTTAGTGGTCGGTGTAAATGGTGTAGGTAAAACCACCACGATTGGCAAACTGGCCAAACGTCTGCAAGGTGAAGGCAAGACTGTCATGCTGGCGGCAGGTGATACTTTCCGTGCAGCTGCAACGGAGCAGCTACAGATCTGGGGTGAGCGTAATAATATTGCGGTCGTGGCTCAAGGCAATGGTGCAGACTCGGCTTCAGTCATTTTCGATGCTTTTGAAAGTGCGCGTGCCAAAGGCGTAGATGTATTAATTGCTGATACAGCTGGTCGTTTGCATAACAAAGGTCATTTGATGCAAGAGTTGACCAAAGTAAAACGTGTCATGCAGAAAATTGATGCGACTGCACCACATGAAGTGATGTTGGTTGTCGATGCCGGAACAGGTCAGAATGCCATTAACCAGGTAGAAATGTTTGATGAGGCGGTAGGCCTAACCGGTTTGACCATTACCAAGCTCGATGGGACTGCCAAAGGTGGCGTACTGTTTAATATTGCCAGTCGTACTCATGTGCCGATTCGCTTTATTGGTGTGGGTGAGAAAATTGATGACTTGCGTCCTTTCTCTGCCAAATCTTTTGTTGCTGCATTGTTTGAAACTGAAAATAAATAATGCGTGATAATTCACACAAACTCCGCTAAGTGCGGAGTTTGTTGTTTTTGAGGGGTTTGAATGCTTTAAAAATCAGCTAGAAAATATGAACTAGATCTATCTACCGTAATAAAGCCATTATACTTGTATGGGATTATTCGAGCTGTTTTAGCTGGGTTTTGTGGGGGGAAGAAATGGCATTGCTAAATAAAATTGGTCAGGTATTAACAAGTGATATAACCAAGGACTTTAAATTTTCGAAAAAAAACAAACCTGATGATGATTTGAAACTGACTTTTGTTGATCAGTTGAAAAAGTGCCGTAGTATTTATGAACTTGGCAAGCGGGTACATTATAGTCAGGCGTATCTGAGTGAAATGCTTCAGGCAGCAGTCCGCAGCTGTCCTTCAGCTTATGATTCTCAAACTACGCGCATTGTGGTGTTATTTGCAGATTCTCATCATCAATTCTGGGAAATTGTGAAACAGGTACAGCGTCAGCATATGCCGGCATCTATTTACGAAGGAATGGAAATCAAGTTGAATCAATGTGCTGCTGCCTATGGCACGGTTTTGTTTTATGAAGATCAAGCCGTGACTCAACAATTACAAAAGAAAATGCCATTAAATAGTGAAGATTTTCCAGCATGGTCGGAACAAACTTCCGGTATGGCGCAATTTGCTGTGTGGACGACGCTGGCAGATTCTGGTTTGGGAGCATCCTTGCAACATTATAATCCACTGATTGATGAAAGGGTTGCAGAGCATTTTCAGATTGAAAAGAACTGGTTATTACGCGCACAACTTTGCTTTGGGTCAATTGAACAAACAGTAGAAGCAAAATTACAAAAACCGGATCAGCATCGTTTCAAAGTATTTAATTAAAAGTTTATAGAACACTTTATATGTGACAGCATGGAAGCTGCGGATAAAATCAGATACAAATACGCTACCCAGATCTAAATCTGATTGTTCTATAAATAAAACACATTGTTATCGAAATGCACCTGTCTTGGGTGTTTAAAGCACGTAATATGACTTTATCGATTTTCAAATAATCAAAATATACAGAGGTGGGTTCATGGCATTTTTAGATCAGATTAAACAACGCCGTAGCATTTATTCAATTGGAAAAAATGTAGATCTGGATCAAGCAGAAATTGAGAAAATCATTAAAGATGCGGTGAAGCACAGTCCGTCATCTTTTAACTCGCAAACCTCGCGTGTGGTGATTTTATTTGGTCAATCACATGATACCTTCTGGCATATTGTACGTGAAACTTTACGTGACCTTGTTTCAGCAGATGCATTTGAATCAACCAATAGCAAGATCAATGCTTTTGCAGCAGGTTATGGAACCGCTCTGTTTTATGAAGATCAGAACGTAGTGAAGTCGATGCAGGAGCAGTTTGCACTCTATGCCGATAACTTCCCGGTCTGGTCTGAGCATTCTTCCGCTATTGCACAGTTTGCAACCTGGACCGCTTTGGCAGAAAAAAATATTGGTGCTTCATTACAGCACTATAATCCAATTATTGATGAGGAAGTCGCACAAACTTTCGAGATTCCATCTCACTGGAAACTTCGTGCTCAACTGGTATTTGGGTCAATTGAAGCACCTGCAGGTGAAAAAACCTTTATGGATGATGCAGAGCGCTTTAAGACCTTTGCATAAATAGTTTTAGATTAAAAAGAAGCATGTTGATGCTTCTTTTTTTATGTCTTAGAGTTGTATTTGAATATGATGGGGTATATTTAGCCAAATAAATGCTAAGAACACAGGCTGTATCGCTCCAGCCTTTGTCATAAGATTGTCATTTAGATGCGGCATAGTGCGGCTAATTTTTAATAAACAACCAAAAATGAGTAAAGGATATGGATTTACGTATTGCGGCAACTGCAGCAGTGTTTCTGTTTAGCACATCAGTTTTTTCGGCAGTAACCGTCACAGTACCTGAAGAAATAAAAATTGTTGCCGTAAATGATCAGGAAGTGAATTCAGGTCTATTACGTTCTAATCAGACTTATAGCTTGGATGCAGGTGTAAATGCGATCAGCGTACGTTATAACGAATTTTTCCAGCATTCAGACAATTCACATGACATTTTAAAGTCAGGTGTGGTTACGGTAAAAACACCAAGCCTTAAAGATGGCGAAACTTATCGTTTAGCACTCATTCAGGCGCCTAAAGATTTTGATGCAGCGCAAAAATATAAAGATCAGCCCATTATTGGTCTATATGATGCAAAAAATCAGCTCTTAGTCCAGCAGACGGGCGCTAAAGATGCAGCGAAACCATGGTTTGGAAATCGTGTGTTGAATAAAAAAGTGGATATGACAACTCAAGCTGCGACAGCAGTTAATCAACCGGCAGCTATATATACTCAGTCAGCAGAACAGAATGATCAGCAGCTGATTCAATTATGGCAGAAGGCTTCTAAAGCTGAGCGTCAAAAATTTATGACTTGGCTCGCTGAGCAGGCAAATTAAAATATTTTGATGAAGAATCAAAAAGATCACTATAAAGGTGATCTTTTTTTATGAGATGAGGGCTAGAAAATTAACATTTGCTTAAAATTTTCATGTGGAATTAGCTAGAAAAGCGCAAAAAAAGTGTTAAAAATAGCCTTTCAGATTAAAAAATAAACGTATGAATGGTTTTTTTGAATATTTTAAAGAAAAGCCCTTGCGCTCGTTTTGAAACTGTATAGAATACGCAGCACAGCAACGCAATGCATGAAACGAAACGTTAAGTGATTGGGTTGGAGCTTAAAGCTGACGAGGTTTTAAGAAGATCATTAAGAGATTATGAAGAACAACTTGTGTGGATTTTTACTGGTTGATTGATCGAAATTATTTTCATTGATTGATGGTAGAAA
>NZ_JAMXXL010000036.1:0-26834 GCF_024129685.1 Acinetobacter lwoffii
AGCTGTTAAAGTTGTTTTACCATGGTCAACGTGACCAATTGTGCCCACGTTAACGTGTGGCTTATTACGTTCAAACTTAGCCTTAGCCATGTTAATCTTCCTCGTTTACGTCGAACACAATTCTGAGTAAAACCCAGCTCCGACATATCGTTTAAAAAAACCGAACACCAAATACTTGAAAAGCAGACTAAATAGCCTGCTTTTGGAATTTCTTTGCAACAAAGTTGCTAAACTGTAATCTGGAGCTCTTATCGAGATTTGAACTCGAGACCTCTCCCTTACCAAGGGAGTGCTCTACCACTGAGCTATAAGAGCAAATATTAGTACTTCAATGGAGCGGGAGACGAGGGTCGAACTCGCGACATGTAGCTTGGAAGGCTACCGCTCTACCAACTGAGCTACTCCCGCACGATGTTGGTACAAACCACTTATTGAAGTCTTAAAATTGGTGGTGAGGGAAGGATTCGAACCTTCGAAACTTTCGTAGCGGAGTTACAGTCCGCCCCCTTTGACCGCTCGGGAACCTCACCATTTTTTACACTTACATCAGTGCTGTTCTTTATTTCACACTACCAAACTTCTAAGATGGTGCCGGCACACGGATTCGAACTGTGGACCTACTGATTACAAGTCAGTTGCTCTACCAACTGAGCTATGCCGGCGTTTCTTAGTGTTTCGTACGTTTCGTATCGGAACGGTGTGCAGTTTAGCAAAACTCAGAATCCTTGCAAGTGTTTTTTTCAAAAAAAACGTCAAAAACTCATAAAATCAAACCATTTGATGATAATTCAACCGCTTTGATCACTGCGCGAGCTTTTATTTGGGTTTCATTCCACTCAGATTCAGGATTTGAGTCGGCAACTAACCCTGCTCCAGCCTGAACATAGACCTTATTTTCGCGAATGACACAGGTACGAATCGCAATCGACATGTCCATTTCGCCATGCCAGCCTAAATAACCAACAGCGCCACCGAAAATTCCACGTTTTACCGGCTCAACTTCATCAATAATTTCCATGGCACGGATTTTTGGCGCGCCTGAAAGTGTGCCTGCGGGGAAAGTTGCCTTAAAAACGTCCAGAGCATCGACATCATCACGTACTTCACCCTGCACATTGGAGACAATATGCATCACATGTGAATAACGTTCGATCACCATTTGATCAGTTACCTGCACTTTGCCAATTTTTGCAATGCGTCCCACATCATTACGTCCCAGATCAATCAGCATGACATGTTCAGCAATTTCTTTTTCGTCAGAGAGTAAGTCCTGCTCAAGTGCCAGATCTTCTTCTTTGGTTTTGCCACGTGGACGGGTTCCCGCTAATGGACGAACTGTGGCAATACCATTTTCCAGACGGGACAGAATTTCAGGAGAGGAACCGACAATATGGAATGGCGTGTTATTTTCCAAGGTCTGCCCTTGCACCAGGAACAAATACGGCGATGGATTGAGATGACGCAGCGCACGATACACCTGTAGCGGGTCACCGTCGAAGTCAGACACCATCCGGTGCCCGGGTACGACCTGCATTACATCGCCAGCACGAATATACTCTTTGACCTTTTCCACCGAAGCAATGAAGTTGTCATGTCCGGTGAGGGACTCGAAATGTGGCGGACTATGTTTTTCAGCTTTAAGACTGATGGGCGTGGCAAGAATATTTTCTAATTCATTTAATTGTTCATGTGCTTTTTCATAAGAACCCGGAGCAGTGGCATCAGCATGTACGATCAGGAACAAGGTATCTTTTAAATTATCAAACACGATGACGGTTTTAGACAGCATCAGCCAGATATCGGGTAAACCGACCGGATCTGCTTCAGGCACATTTTTTAACTTCGGCTCGATATAACGCACAGCGTCGTAACCAAAGTAACCAACTAATCCACCAGTAAAACTCGGCAAGTCCGGCAATTCTACCTGGGTAGGCACCTTAAATTGCGCCTGAAAATCACGGATATATTGAAATGGATCAGCACAGTGCTGTTTTTCAATTGAAGCATCTGCATGCTGTACCGTCAGTTCGCCTGCATTGCAGGAAAATACAGTAGATTCACCTAGTCCAATAATCGAATAGCGTGCCCAGTTCTCTCCGCCTTCTACGGATTCAAATAAATAAGCCTGCTGATGCTGTTTAAGGCGTGCAAAAATAGAAAGTGGTGTATCGGTATCTGCCAGACGCTGACGATAAACAGGAATGAGATTATAGCCTTGTGCAGCAAGTTGCTGGAATTGTGCTTGAGTGGTCATGCGGTTTTTCTCTTTAAATTAGGGTTACTCAGTATGTAAATAGAATTGAACTGAGCGACGCCATCGAAAAACCTTACAACTATTCATTTTCTTTCCTTAGTACGCGTATTAGGCAAGTAATTCTCTAAGATCATCCACAATCTGCTGCGGCTGACAATCTGCAATATTTTCACCATGATTATAGCCATAGCTGACCACAACACAATCAATCCCGGCGCGGCGTGCGGCTTCAACATCATTGGAAGAATCGCCAATGAGCAAGACCTGTTCTTTGCTCACCTTATAATGTTCGACACAGTGCAACAACTGGCGTGGGTGCGGCTTACGTTCAGTAAAACGGTCGCCACCAATGGTATCGGCAAAATAATGAGCCATATCCAAGGTATCTAAAATGCTGCGGGCAGGAAGTTCAGGCTTATTGGTCACACAAATCAGGGTTTTACCTTGGGCTTTAGCCCAGTCCAGAAATTTCAGGATTCCCGGAAAAGGAACGGTATCGACGCAGGGATCGACATTATAGATATCCAGAAAAGTCGTTAAGAGTTCCTGATGCTGTGCCGGTGTGACTTCACCCACCAGATGCTGGAGTACACTTTCACAGAATATCGACGTGCCCTTACCTACCCAGGTCCGTACCTGCTCTTCAGTCACCAGAGGCAATTGCAGCACATTCAGGCTCATATTCATGGCGCGATACAGATCATGTGCTGAATCCACCAAGGTACCATCCAGATCAAACAAGATCAGTTCACGCTTTTCTAATTGTGCAATAGACATCCCGACCCTCTTTTATAATGTGCGCAGCCACAAAAAAGGCATGCGCTATGCATGCCTTGATTGTAACCAATCATCAGCTTATTTGAACAACAACCAAGCCATAATTGCCAAAATAATCAGCACAATCACTGAAATCAAACCTACAGATACATTTTTCTGGGTTTCTTTTTCCTGTTCTACACGTGATACAAGCTGCTCAACCGGAATTGGGGTAGGCTCTGGTTTTACCGCATTAATGTCCACGCCTTCCGGAATAGGTGCCGGTTTTGGAATACCGACATTGGTTGGCATGCCATCACGGGTTAATTGTACCGTAGCATCACGATGTTTCAGTTCCGGCATTCCCTGATCATTCATTTGCTGTGCAGGTGTAGGCTCAGCGACTTCGACCTGTTCCACGACTTTTTCTGCCGTTGCTTCAATTTCTGCTGGAACCTCTACTGCAGCCGCAGGCGCCATTACTGAAAATTTCAAGCTGGCAAACTGAACAATGTCATCCTGCTTTAATAAGGTTTCTTGCGCAATCTGCACATCATTGACGAAAGTGCCATTCGATGAACCCAAATCCTGCACCCAGAGCGCATCATCCTTTAGTAAAAATGCCGCATGTTTACGGGAGATTTCCGCAGCCTGTAACACGATATCTGCCGCCTGATGACGCCCCACCAGCATGTCACGGTCAATGCTAATTTCCTGTCCTGTTAAGTCGCCTGTAATCGCGTGTATTTTCCAAGTCATGAAAGTTACTTCTCTGTTCTCTTTGACATTATCATAACATGCTGTCTGCAAATGCGAATGACTTAGCTTTTGGGTCTAAGTGTGGTTGTTGTAACGGTATTTTTACTTTTTTCTACCTGTTGGACGGGTTCTACCACTTGTCGCTGAATCACTGGTTCTATCGCTACCGGCGTAACAACTACATTGGCTGGCTGCGCCTGAACGGGTGCGGTCGGCACAGTTTGATAAGTCGAGTTTTGCAATGGTGTTCTGGATACCGGAATTCGCTGTTGATACACATCTTCAACACTTTCTGGCAGCTTGGCAAAGTTCCCGTCCGAATCGAGTGCGAGTTGCAGACTATATAGCTGACTATAGCGTTGTTGGGTCAGTTTACGCACTGCATTTTTATCGCCTACAATGGTTGGATGGATAAAAATCAGCAGGTTACGCTTCTGATTGGATTTACCTTCAGAACGGAATAAACGTCCCAAGCCTGGAATCGCACCCAGACCCGGCACTGCTTGGCGTCCATAACTGGTGTTATCCGAAATCAGACCACCAAGCACAATGGTTTGTCCATGTTCGGCCAGAATTGAGGTTTTGATCGCTCGCTTGCTGGTAACCAGATCCTGCGCCTGCCCTTTACTGGCTTTGACATCAGAAACTTCCTGTTCCACTTCCAGGCGTACGGTACCATCTTCGCCAATATGTGGAACCACCTTTAAAGTGACCCCGACATCCTTGCGTTCAATGGTGGTATAAGGGTTGGCCACTCCTGCCGCACCCGTAGATACCGAACCAGTAACAAAGGGTACGTTTTCACCCACTACAATATAGGCTTCTTCATTGTCCATGGTCACAATCGACGGCGTAGACAACAGGTTAGATTTAGTGGTTTCTTTGAGTGCCTGAATCATCGCGCCATACAGACGGCGAGAACCATCACTGCCTTCACGATAATCACCGAGTACCAGTGAACTGCCCGCGCCCACGGCACTTGCAGCACCTGCCCCACCACCGGTGAGATAACCGGCCGCAATATTTTTCAGACTAGTCCCAAAATTATCGAAGTTCACCAGCCCAATACCACTGCTGATATCACCCAAGGCCCATTGCACACCGAGTTGATCCGCATCAGTTCCTTCAACTTCAATAATCGCGGCCTCAATCAAAACCTGTTGACGGCGAATATCCAGCTGGTCAATTGCCGATTCAATTTCCCGCATCAGTTGTGGATCCGCTTTCACCACTAAAGAGTTTTGTGTGGTATCGGCAATAATACTGACGCCATTGCCATTAAAGCTGGTAATTCCGCCCTGCTCATTATTCATGCCGGTATTCAGCTGAATGCCTGAAGAGGTGTTGCTACTTGAACCGGTAGTCGTATTGTTGTTATTTAAATTGCTGCCAGAACTGAGTGAAGACGAGTTCGAGG
Source organism: Acinetobacter lwoffii (assembly GCF_024129685.1). Lineage (GTDB taxonomy): Bacteria > Pseudomonadota > Gammaproteobacteria > Pseudomonadales > Moraxellaceae > Acinetobacter > Acinetobacter lwoffii_X. The sequence goes on from NZ_JAMXXL010000036.1 coordinate 5,187, forward strand.
ATGTACTACTCGAATTTGAATTATTGTTCACCGCCTGCCCGCTCACCAAACCCTGCAAGATTTCCGCAAGATTTTTGGCACTGGCATATTTCAAACGAAAAACTTTTAATCCACCCAAACGATCCGCGGCCGGTACATCCAAGGTTTCGATCACTTGACGCACCCGTTTGCGCGTCGTGGGATCACCTTTGATGATGATCCGGTTGGTACGGGTATCTGCAATCACCCGCACCCGCGAACCCCGGACATCTTTAGCTCCACCAGTTGCAGTCATGGACTCAATCAGTCCAATCATTTCCTCAGCCTGACTGGATTGCAAGCTGACCGCTTCAATGTCATTCTGACCGGTGCCATCCAGATTGCGAATGATGGTTTCCAGCTGGTAAATATTGCTAGCGCGATCCGATACAATTAAGGCATTCGTCCCGGGCACCGCCGCCAGATGGGCAAACTGCGGCATCAAAGGACGCAATGCAGGAATCAGGTCATTCGGATTGGTATTTTCCAGCCACAACACCCGGGTCACAATCTGGTCACCACTGGCACGGCTTCTGGCATCATAGGGAATGCCCGAGCTTTTGACATTGCTGTCCGGAACCAGCTTGATGGTATTCCCCGAAGGAATTGCCACCACACCGTTGACATTCAACACGCCTAAAAACAGGTCATAGACTTCATTTTTATTCAGGGCTTTATTGGAAATGACCGTCACATTGCCACGTACCCGCGGATCGACTGCAAAGTTTTTGCCAGTAATGTCGGCCACTTCATTAATGAATGCAGTTAAGTCAGCATCTCGAAGGTTGATTTTCCAGGTTTGTGCATAACTCGCCGTACTGACCATAGCCATTAACGGTGCGGCCACACAGAATGCCCATGCTGATCGATTATTATTAAATAAAGCCATAAACTTTCGTGTTTCCTAACCCTATGTGTGATGACACATCACTTCAAATCTTGTTGTATGGTCATCACCTGATCACCACGTTTTATTTCGAGTTTGACCTGACCTTCACGTCGGGCCTGTTCCAGTAATTGTGCTTCGGTCTGTCCTTGGCTCAGCGTCTGACCATTTAAAGACAAGATCCGGTCGCCCGGTCTTAAACCCAGGCGATTACGCAGTGCAGCCGGCGTCCGTGAAGTCACTTCATAACTACCATCTGCTGCACTAACCCCCATATTCTGTAAATACTGGTCCTTGTTTTCCTGCATCTGCTGAATGGCCCGACCAATTTCATTCTGCGGCGAAGGCTGCTCAGGCATACCACTGTTAGAAGGCATAGCAGGCATTGAACTTGAAGATACGGATGTTTCCGGCACAATCGGCTGATTCAAGCCATTTTCCAGACCTTTGAATAAGACTTCCTGAGTAGCACCTGTGGATCGACGTAAAATAACCCGATCCCAATACACTTCAGCCAACTCAAAACCGCTATTGGCCAGCATTTCCCCGACACGGTAACGATCGACCTGATCATTAATTTTCAGTACCGCAGAAGAGTTATAACTTGGACTGGCAACCACCACCCCTTGTAAAATGATATTGGCCGTTTCAACCACACCCGCAGACTGCCCAACTTCCTGAAACAGTGAAAATGCACTGATATTCGGAATTTGTGCCTGTTGCGAGCCCAGTTCAACCCGATCCAGCTGCATGGCTTGTGGTGGAGCAATCAGCAACCAGAACAAAGCCGCCAGCTTCCAGCATAGATACAGGATGAGCAGTAACAAAACCACAGGTGCAGCACGATTGATCTGTTTCAGTTCAATATTTTTTAAATCATTCAGAGAAACTGCCATCAGTTCAAGCCTCCCATTAAGGGTTGGCGGGTACTGATCACATAGGTATCTAATCCGGCTTTACCTTCATAGGAAGGCGCATTCATTAAAAAGCGTTGGGTGAGCTGGATATCCAGCATCAGACTCGGATCAAGCTTGATATTCAGCATACGTTGATCGCGACTATCCCGAACACCAATTAACAGCTGTCCGCTTTCATCTGCGAGTTGTCCAGTCATGGCGGGTACATTCATGCGTTCCTGACGCTGGGCAAAGGTATAAATCAGCTCACCACCCACCCATTGCATTTGCCCGGCCACCTGACTAAAGCCCTGATCTTTTTTATATTTAAAATCCAGATCTTTAAACTGAATCGCAGTACTCGGCCATTGCCAGTCTGCAACTTTTTTTAAGGTTTCAGGCGCGACCTGCCCTTCAAGATTTTTGACAATTAAAGATTTATTCAGACCATAGGCCATGATCCCGGAAAGCTGGGTATTGCCACTATGCAAATCCACATGTGCTCCAACTCGCAGCAACAGCAAATCCAGCGGCCGTACTTTCCAGTTCAGACTGCCCCGAAGATTGCCTTTTTTCCAGTCCGCACCTCCCTGCCAGATATTTCCGTTTACATTATGCAAAGTCTGGTTATTTTTATAAAATTTTGAAATTAACCAGGCCGCTGGCACTTGTAATACGACAAAAATAAAAAATGCAACAAGAGCAAGGATCAACCATCTTAAAGTTTTCGGTTTACTGCTCATCCCCACCACGACCAATCGCTCAAGTCCAAATCCCCATTTATAATTTTTCCCTTATACTTACACATTATGCACACTTTTCTCTCAACGCCAATTCATAGATATAAAAAAACCAAGCAGGTATGCTTGGTTTAATCATCTTAGACTGCCTGTATGACAGCCTAATGACCAGATCAAATGGAGGCTTAGATCAGGAAATCGTCCAGCTTTGCGCCTTTTTCCAATTCTGCCACTAACCAGCGCGGTTGTTTACCACGGCCAGTCCAGGTATCTTCCGGATTGCTTTTGCTACGGTAACGCGGCTCAACCGACTTACGTGATGATTTCTTACGTTTAGACGCACCAAATTCAAGTAACTGTTCAACCGTCATACCAACTTTCTCGGCAATTGCCAGAATTTGCTGATAAGCGTCTTCAATCTCTTGATCTTTTTTTGAAGCAATCAGTGATTCTGCTTCTGCTTGTAAACGTTTTAACTCTTCTACTGATAAATGCGTAATATCTGGCATAATGCTCTCCGAAAAATAATATTATTCGTTTTGTTAAATAATAGCCCCATCATATTTATATTAAATAAAACATTCAATATAAAACCTTAAAGCAATAACAATAAAGTTTAAAAAAAATTACAAAATAAAATGCTTCATTCATTTTTAAATTTCATGTTGAACACTTAATTCAAGCGCTTTAATCTTTTCACGAATATGCTCCGGAATTTCTGTTTTCTGCATGGTCTTTTTATCCACACAGACAATCACTGCTTCTGAAGTAGCCACAATACTTTGTTGTTTTTCACTCCATAATACATATTGCATTCTGACTGCACTATTACGGATTTCTTCAATACGTGCTGCCACTTTTAAATGATCAGGAAAAACCACAGGTTTTAAATAACGGCACTGATTTGAAGACACTACCGTAAATACCGGTTCATTACGTAAATCTAATATCCCTAGATAAGCCAGACGTGCACTTTCGACATAACGATAATACATGGCATTATTGACATGTCCAAAGGCATCCATATCGCCCCATGCGACTGTTTGTTCATAAATTACTGGATATTGTTTTAATTCTGACATCATTATTCTCAAGTTTTAATTTCTATAAAGTTTGCATTCGATTCAAATACTGCATTTAACTGCTGTAGCAAGTCCTCCCGATCTTGTAAGGCAGCTTTAATTCTTAAATAACTCATACGAATATCATCCGGATACAAGTCAAGTAGTTGCTGGGCTTGATCTGTATAGCCTGTGGCTTGCAACACATGCCATTTCGCAAAGCTTAAAATCGGCAATGCCGGATACTTAGCTTCCCAGTGCGAAATCTGTTGTGCAATCGCATCATAATCCGGATTTTGCCTTAATAACTGTTGCTGGAACCACAAATAAAAGACATCCTGATTAAACTGCTGTTCCATTAAATGGATCGCGAGCAATTCATGCTCGGCACTCATTTCTGGCATTCTAAATAACAATTTCAACCATAATAACTTGACTGAATAGTCACGATCAAATATCTGAGGTTTTAAATCTAAATAACGTTGCTGTAAATAAAATAAATCGTCCTGTGTGGCTTGCTCATAGGCCAATAATAATTGTTCCAGCCATGTTTTTTTTACTTCTTGGTCTAAATGCCCATATTGGGTCGAACGTAAATATAACCAAGGAAATTGCATGGCAAATACCCCCCATAATGCAACAAGACGCTGCTCATAGGCGGTTTTAACCTGTATTAACCAAGGTGATAATTCATGCTGATTTAAAAACTCTAAATGGGTAAGTGCTTGTTCACCTTGCTGTTGTGATAAATAAATTTCAATCCGCTGTAATTCTGCCAATTCAAATGCCATGGGATTGGACTGATTTAAAGCAGTTAATGCATGGGTATATTGCTGTTGCCCCCAAGATAAACGTGCATCAATAATATGTTTAAGTAAACCCGACTTGGTAAAAGACTGCTGAATAAAATCCCGCTGATCCTGCGCAGCGTTTAATAACCAGATCACGGCCAATTGTTCATAAGGGTGCAAGCGGGAAAAACTAAAGACTGTTTCAGTTTTACGCTTTTCACGACTGCGATACTGCTTGATAGCATACCAGATGCAATGCATCAGAAAACTTACACTGACCAAGGATGCGGCCAAAAACCAGAGGGTGGTTTGTAACTGCCACTCGCGCCAATACAGATAGACATAGCCAGCCCCATGTCCATAACTCAGGATACTCAGTCCCGCAATGCCAAGTAAGCAGACAAATAAATAGGCCAGCAGAATCTGTTTCATAAGCAATTAGCCCACTAGGGTGCGTGTGTTTAATAATGGAATCGGAGTAATCGGGGTAGCCTTGATTTGATTCAATTGCTGAATCCATTTTTGGCTCTGCGCATCCGGCAATTGTCCCAAAACTTCAATCACGGCATTCAGTGCTTGCTGAAAAGCGACAGATTGGTCTTTTTGCAAGGTATTTTGTGCGATGAGCAAGCGCAATTGGGCCTCTTTCAGTACCAGATGCCGTTGCATCAAGACTGTGCTTGGCTGATCTGCGGATTCAACCTGAATCCAGCGCTGCCAGAAAGAGCGTTGAGTTTCTGGACGCTGACGATGTGGTGTCTGAATTTCTTTTTCAATTTCAGCATCCATCTGCACCAGGATCTCTTTTACTTTATTTTGCTGCACTAATCGACTGTTCACGAATTTTTTCAGCATGTCCTGATCTTTTGCAATCACTTGCTGTAAACTGCTGACCAAGGCAGGCGCTAAAATATAATCATCCAGCTCATTAGATAACTGATTTAATTTCTCAATCGCAGTGGCGTATTGTTGTTGTTGCAGTGCAAATTCGATCAGATCCAGATGTTGCTGCACCAAGACAATATCATTTTGCGTTGCATCAGTTGTCATTTCACGTACTGGCGCTTTAGATGAAGTGGTTTCAGCATTTTCCTGCTGAGCAGAAATCTGGCGTTTTAAAGCCACGAACTGATCATTGAGATTGGCATTTTGCTGCTGTAACTGATTGATGCTTTGATTGAATTCAGTCTGTGCTGTATTCAGAACATGTAGGTCGTAGCTGAGCTTGATGAGCCACGCCATACTCAAGATGAACAATACAATGAATAGTTTCTTCATGCGTTCCCTAATATCAGCCCCATTTTTGCAAGATCGTATTTGCGTCTAAATCATCGATTTGTACGAATTGAAAACTTGCCTGATGCTGCTGTTGATATTCCCCAAGAATAGTAGCCAAACGTGGCCCCAAAACCAAATAACAGGCTCGCTTCATAAACTCTGCATCATTCTGCATAAGTACCAGCCAGTTTAACCAGCTTGCCTCACTAGTGATCAGAACTGCAAAACGCTGCTGCGTCTTAAGCAGCGCCAAGTTCTCTGCCAAAATCGTTGCCGTCGTTTCAGGACATTGCCGCCGGTACAAAATAAAGTTTAAAACTTTAATATTGCTAGCACGTAAATGATCCATCATAAATTGACGACCGCCTTCTCCGCGCCAGAAAGCCACACCTGAACCAGAAGCCAGTTGCTTCAACACAGGCAATTGCAGCATGCCTTCCGAAGTTTCGACCTCAGGCACATGACTATGAATGCCATAGCTCGCCAATGCCTGTTCAGTGGCTTTTCCCACTGCCACCCAATACACCTGCGCCAACGTCGAGAGCTTAATACCCGCCTGTTGTAAATATTGCATGCCAATCTGGGCGGCCGTCGGACTGACCACCACAATAATCTGTGCCTGCTCCAGCTGCTGATACAAACTCGACAGCTCATCGGAATAAGGCATGGCATGCAGTTCGAGCAAGGGCAATTCCAGAACAGACACCTGTGCTGCCTGTAACTGTTGAGTCAAGCCTGCAGCACGATCACTGGGGCGAGTATTAATCAATAACATCAGTGTAAATAGAGTGCTTTGAGCAACTCGCCAGCACCTTGATCAAGCAAGTCTTTTGCCAGCTCTACACCCAATGGCTCCGCATCTGCTATTTTGCCAGTATGCTGTGCACGAAGTAAAATTGTTCCATCGACACTGCCTACACGACCTTCGATTGAAATCACACCCTCTTTGAGCGTGGCATAACCGGCAATTGGTACCTGACAACCGCCTTCCAGATAGGCATTGAAGGCACGTTCGGCACGTACGCACGCATCCGTGTCTGCATGCAGGAGTGGCTGAATCAAGTCCAGGACCGTCTGATCATGAGTACGGCATTCTAAGCCTAATGCACCTTGCCCCACGGCCGGCAGACTGACTTCAGGCGTCAGAGTATGACGAATACGTTCTGCCAGACCCAAACGTTTTAAACCGGCACTGGCCAGAATAATCGCATCATACTGACCTGCATCCAGTTTGGACAAACGTGTGCCGACATTACCGCGTAAGTCGATAATGTGCAGATCCGGACGCTGTTTTAAAATCTGGGTTTTACGGCGCAAGCTTGAGGTTCCCACTTTGGCGCCTTGTGGCAATTCCTCAAAACTAGTGTAGGTATTCGACACAAAGGCATCCAGTGGGTCTTCACGTTCACAGATTACCGCCAAACTCAGACCTTCGGGCAAGGCCATTGGGACATCTTTCATGGAATGCACAGCCAGATCTGCACGACCATCTAGTAAAGCGGCTTCTAATTCTTTTACAAACAGTCCTTTTCCACCAATTTTAGCCAGTGGTGTATCTAGAATTTTATCGCCCTGTGTAACAAAAGTGACTAACTCGACCTGCAAACCAGCGTGCAAATCTTGTAGGCGCGCACGGATATGTTCCGCTTGCCAAAGCGCAAGTGGACTTTGTCGAGTTGCAATTTTTAGGGTCTTCATAAATTTCAATAACAGTAAATGAGAACAATAGTCTAAACTTAACCTGCTCACTTGAAAATGCAAGTGAATTTATACAAGTTTCAACTGAATGCTCTCATTCATCCCCTGCTAAAGCTTTTGAATCCGATCTCGTAAAAACGGTAAATGTCGCCGACTGACCGCCAAACGGTCGTCCAGCTCACGACAACGTACCTGATACTGACCAGAACTCACCACTTCCAGACCATCCAGATAATGCACCGAGATCAAGGCATTACGATGAATCCGGATAAACTGGTTCCCAAACTCCTGCTCTAACTCCTTTAAGGTTTCATCAATCAATACACTGCCGTTTTTATGACGCACAGTGACATATTTCTGATCCGCCAGAAAATAATAGATATTTTCAACTGGCACCAATTCGACACCACGATAGGTCTTTGCCGCAATCTGCTGGCGGCTGATATTGATTTCGTCCATATTTTCTTTTTGTTTTAGTTGGCTCATTTGAGCTTGGGTAAGTTTAGTTAAGTGCTCTAAAACCTGTGCCAATTCCTGTTGCATCACCGGTTTAAGCAAGTAGCCTTCGGCATTTGATTTAAATGCATCCAGCGCATGTTGGTCATAGGCCGTACAAAAGACAATGGCCGGCATTGGATCCAGTTGACGCAAATGTTGCGCACAAGCCAGTCCGTTCATTTCAGGCATTTGAATATCTAATAGGATGACATCGGGTTCGTATTGGTGAGCCAGATCAATCGCTTGACGGCCATGGCTTGCTGTCGCCACCACATCATGCCCCAGTTGAGAGACCAAACGTGATAAACGCTCGACGGCCAAAGGCTCATCATCACAAATCAGGATGTCCATTTCTCCTCCTTACCCAGTTAACATCATCAGATGAATGATAAAGCTAACTGCGATTTCTTTGATTTATTTTTATTTATATTGATATCGCACTACCGTCGTAAACATCCCTTCGCCGGCAAAGGTTTGAAAAGTCACACTGGGTCCATAATAAGCTTGCAGACGCTGTCTGACATTTTCTATTGCAATACCATGTCCCTTTTTTAAAGTTTTATTATCCTGTGCATAAGGGTTCGTTATGATGATATTAATTTGATTTTGCAATATTTCAACCAATATGCTTATGGTACTCTTTGTAAGAATTTTTTCAACTCCATGGAAAATACTATTTTCTAGCAAGGGTTGTAAAGTTAATAATGGAATTTGAACTTGTGAGTATAAGTCTTTGTTTTCTAACTTCCATTCGACCTGCAAACGCTCACCTAGACGGATCTGCTCAATCTCCAGATAACGCTGGCACAGATCAATTTCCTCCTGCAGGCTGACCAGTTTTAATTCCTGAAAACTGGCACGAAATAACCGTGACAAATTCAGCAGCATGTGCTCGGCTTTATCCGGATTGATACTGATCAGGCTGATCACACTGTTCATGCTGTTAAACAAAAAATGCGGCTGAATCCGTGCCTGCATGGCCTGAATCCTAGCATTCAACTCACTATGCTGCTGCTGCTCCCATTGCTCACGCAAATAAAGATAGCGAAAACAGAAAGTTCCCAGCAAAATTCCCAGACTTAAATGGAGTCCGACCCGATCCAGCGCAATCGCCAGGTTTAAATCCTGAAAATTAAAATTCTGTCCAAAATATATCAAGATATTCAGGTTCACCGTAGTGAGCAGTACAATTGCCTGTAACAGCAGAAATCCAGAAATCAAAGCCAGTTTGATTCCCATACGTTGAAAGGCTTGATGGAACAGCTCGACCAGTGCTGCAAAACATAACAGTACCCAGTTGATATACAGCATATATTGCAGCAGGTGCATTCCATTCAAAGCCTGCCAGGATTGCGCTTCTGCAAGCGCCAGAATCATGGCCAGAATATTGCCGCCAGCAAACAGTTCCAGCAAATAGCGTAGATTGCCGATCTGGCTAAAAAAATAGGAATTTTGCGTCTGTTCGTTTATCGATGTAAAAGATTGAGCAGATGTGACTTCGGCAATGGGCTTTGAATTTGTTATACTCTTTTTCGTTCTACTGCTTTTAATCTGATTGAGCCGACATGACCACATCTTCTAATTCCTCTAATCCATCACACGCCCAGACTTCGGGTATGTGGGGCGGTCGTTTCTCTGAAGCGACTGATGCTTTTGTTGCTGAATTTACAGCATCTGTTCAATTTGACCAACGTTTTTATAAACAAGATATTGCAGGCTCGATTGCCCATGCAACCATGCTGGCAAAAGTGGGCGTACTGACCACGCAAGAACGCGATGACATTATTGAAGGTCTGACAGCGATTCAAGCCGATATTGAAGCAGGCAACTTTGAATGGCGCATTGATTTAGAAGATGTCCACATGAACATTGAGTCACGCCTGACTCAACGTATCGGCATTACTGGCAAGAAACTGCATACCGGTCGTAGCCGTAATGACCAGGTGGCTACAGATATCCGTCTTTATGTACGCGATGAAATCGATAGCATCCTGGAATTACTGAAAAAATTACAAAAAGGTATTTTAAGCTTAGCGGCTAAAAACACCGACACCATCATGCCAGGCTTCACCCACTTGCAAACCGCTCAGCCAGTGACTTTTGGTCATCATCTAATGGCTTGGTTTGAAATGCTGGTACGCGATTCAGAACGTCTGATTGATTGCCGTAAGCGTGTCAACCGTATGCCGCTTGGTTCTGCTGCACTTGCAGGCACTACTTATCCAATCGACCGTGCTTATACTGCTGAACTGCTAGGTTTTGAAGCTGTTGCTGAAAACTCGCTGGATGCAGTATCGGATCGTGACTTTGCGATTGAATTTAATGCCGCTGCATCTTTAATTATGATGCATTTATCACGTATGTCTGAAGAACTGATTCTATGGACATCTGCACAGTTCAAATTCGTGAATATTCCAGATCGCTTCTGTACTGGCTCTTCAATCATGCCGCAGAAGAAAAATCCGGATGTGCCTGAACTGGTACGTGGTAAAACCGGCCGTGTCTATGGCGATTTGATGAGCCTGCTGACTTTAATGAAAGGCCAGCCTCTAGCCTATAACAAAGACAATCAGGAAGATAAAGAGCCATTGTTCGATGCGATCGATACAGTTCGTGGTTCACTCATGGCATTTGCTGACATGATTCCTGCACTGGTTCCAAACATTGCTGAAATGCGCGAAGCAGCGCTGCGTGGTTTCTCAACTGCGACTGACCTAGCTGATTACCTGGTGAAAAACGGCGTTGCATTCCGTGATGCGCACGAGATTGTAGGTAAAGCGGTTGCACTCGGTGTACAAGAATCTAAAGACCTGTCTGAATTGACACTCGAACAACTGCAACAGTTCTCTGACCTGATTCAAGCAGACGTATTTGAAAAAGCCCTAACTCTTGAAGCTTCGGTGAATGCCCGTAATCACATTGGTGGCACCGCGCCTGCTCAAGTGAAAGCAGCCATTGAGCGTGCACATGCGCGTTTAGAACAACTTTACGCATAATTTTGGAGTATGGATATGTCTCGACAAGTTTTTTGCCGTAAGTATCAGGCGGACATGGAAGGTTTAGACTTTGCTCCATTCCCGGGGCCAAAGGGTCAGGAATTGTTTGATACCGTGTCTAAACAGGCTTGGCAAGAATGGCTAAAACACCAAACCACGCTAATTAATGAAAAGCGTTTGAACGTGTTTGAAGCTGATGCGAAAAAGTTTCTAGAAGAACAGCGTGAAAAGTTCTTTAACAATGATGCATCCCTAGAAAAAGCCGAAGGGCTAAAGCCTGAGTAAAAAAGAAAGCACTGCTTTTCTTTTTTACGTAAGACAAGGACGAAGTCCGCGTAGGCTTTAATCTAAAAGAATCTCCATTATTGGGGATTCTTTTTTTATGTATTGCTCTAAACATTACTCAAGACCAGCGAAGCGGGTAGTTTTGAATGTGAAGAGCTCCCAATGCAGGAACTTTTCACATTAAAGCCCTGCCTTTCTTTTTTACACAAAACAAGAATGAAGTCCGCGTAGGCATAAATCTATCCCCTATTTCAGGGGATTTTTTGACTAATTCTAGCAAATCTTACTAACTCACACTTAGAGCACAAAAACAGATTTTTACTTATTCTATTTCGTTTATCTAGTCAGCCACTATCCTGCTGAAAAACATTCAGATTTGTATCAAAATAATAGATTGTAAAAGCAATATACAGAGTATTCACAAAACACAACATTCTGCTACAAGAAGCCACATGATTAAAAAAAACTGTCTCTCTATAATGAGCCCTAAGAAGATGAGATATCTTTGAATAACTATAATAATAAGCAACAAATACCCCGATTTCATCCCAGTTCTTCCCCCAAAGACTGGGTATTTTTTTGCCTGCAATTTGCCGATTGGCTTGATAATTTAAGCGCATAAAAAAAGCCCCCTTTCAAGGAGCTTCTCTTTTCATTTCGATTAAGGCTGTTTCAGATATGGCCAAGCCGCTTTCAGATAAATGAACATCGACCATAAAGTGAGTACCACTGCGGTGTATAGCAAGGCATACGCCAGCATTTCTAGCGGTGGCCAGTTCAGCAGGAATACGGTGATAGCGATCATCTGAAAAGCGGTTTTGTATTTACCCACTGTTGAAACCGCAACATTGGTCCGCGCACCGAGTTCTGCCATCCATTCACGCAGGGCTGAAACGGTAATTTCACGCGAAATAATTACAATCGCAGCAAAAGCCATCGACATGGAAGGCTGCCATTGCACCAATACAATCAGTGCAGCTGCGACCATCAATTTATCTGCAACCGGATCGAGAAACCGCCCAAAAGCGGAAGTCTGGTTTAATGTACGTGCCAGATAGCCATCAAACCAGTCCGTTACCGCAGCCACCACAAAGATCGTGGTTAAAATGATATGCCGCGTCATATCGGGGTTATGAGCATCAAAGCCCATTGCAGGTGGCCAGTAAGCCACCAATAAAAATACCGGAATAAGAGCGATACGCGCCAAGGTCAAGATATTTGGAATATTCAGGATACGACCTGTAGTCATAGACACCGCCAATTTTTCCCCTCATGTACGATGAAAATGCACACTTTTTTAGAGGTTTGATCCATCATTAATAGGCTTCACTTTATACGAATTGACTTGCAGTGTCACTAGGCAAACACCGTCACTGTTTGTCTTGCCATCGCAATCAGGCGATTTTCGGCATCCCAGAGATAGGCATGCTCCGTCGCATAACCATCCGCAGCATAGTCGGTAAATACTTTATATTTAAACCAATCATGCAATTGATGTTGAACCGGATGCACATAGGTCACTGTCCAGGTCAGACTACTCGCAGGCGCCATGTTTTTAAACATCGGCAACACCCCAGGTGGCCAGATATCAAAAATAGCCATCAAGTCTGCGACCAGAAATTCACGGTTGTGATGCTTTTCAGGATGAAACCGGCACCAGCCACCAAAGTCCGGACGAGGACTGGCACTACAAGGTAGATTGACATCCGCCCAGGCTACTTCGAAATGGTCATAACAGTCTGGCATACCATAGCCAACAGGAATCTGAAACAGCTGCTCTGGCGCAGCATAGTCGGGTGCCTGAACTTTTTGCTTTACCTGAATCTCTGAATCACGGGAAATACCAAAACTGGCAATCAGAATACTTTGCACCGCGCCGTCCTGCCATAAGCGCACTTCAATCGTGGTCACCGACTTGCCCTGCCGCAGGATTTCGGCACTCAGTCGTACTTTGGCTTGCTGAATCGGGCCGACAAAGGTCACACTGCAACTCAGCAAATGCTTGGCCGGATCATTGATGTGAGTGACGGCTTTTTGCATCATCATCGCGGCAGCCAGACCACCATACAGAGTACGACCCTGTAACCATCCCTGTGGAAACTCTACCCATTCCTGTTCGGCAATTTGTGCATAAAGTGCATGCAAAGACATGTTGATCCCTCAGTAAGTCTTGATGCTCAGTATATTCGGAAAATTCTTCAGGTTGTGAATGTCACGTGACCCAAGCGTCAATGCGCACTTTGGCCCTTGCATTTAAGCCACGCGTCATTCATGCAGCACTTTATAAATCATCCGGGCCATGACTGAACCCAGTCCCGGTACCAGTTGCAGATCTCTTTCTGAGGCTTTCAGTACGCCCTGAATCCCGCCAAAATGGGTCAGCAAATCCCGACGGCGTTTTGGTCCGAGCCCCGGAATAACTTCCAGCACTGATGAACCACGCTTTTTATCGCGTTTGGCACGATGCTTGGTAATCGCAAAGCGGTGTGCTTCATCACGTACCTGCTGAATTAGATGCAGTGCCTTATGATCCTCCGGTAATTGAATTTTACTGCCATCGGTAAAGTGCAAGGTTTCCAGACCAGGCTTACGTCCCTCACCTTTGGACACACCGACCATAAAGGCATCCAGTCCCAGTTCCTGCATGACTTCCATTGCCATGTGCAATTGCCCCTTGCCACCATCAATCAGCAGCAAGTCTGGCAACAGGGCTTTTTTATAACGACGGGTCAGCGCCTGACGCATGGCGGCATAGTCATCACCCGCCTGAATATCGTGAATGGAAAACTGGCGATAATCGCGCTTGCGCGCACCACCACTATCAAAGACTACACAGGATGCCACGGTATCTTCGCCCATGGTATGTGAAATATCGAAGCACTCGATCCGGTCTACAGGATGGCCGACCACCTGCTCCAGCTGATGAAAACGCTCATTTAATTCTATATGATTGGCCAGCTTGCCCTGAATCGCGTGCTGTACATTCATCTGCGCCAGTTCCAGCCATTCGGCCCGGGTTTCGCGGACTTTGGACTTGATCTGGATTTTCTTGCCAAAATGCTGCGAGAGTGCTGCTTCCAGTTCTTTACGATCAGCCACTTCCAGATTAACAATCAGTTCAGCCGGAATTTCATCGGCCACCTGAAAATAAAAATTGGCAATAAAATCGGCCAGCATCTGCCCCAGGTCATCACTGAGCATATCTGGGAAATAACTTTTTCCACCCAGCATTTTGCCGTTGCGCACATGCATGATCTGCACACAGGTCACCCCGGCCTGATAGGCAATCGACAGGATATCGGCTTCGCCTTTGAGCTTATAGATCGCCTGCTGCGACTGTACGTCTCTTAACAATGCCATCCGGTCACGATAGAACACCGCTTTTTCAAATTCCAGCGCTTCAGCGGCCGCTTCCATTTTTGCGATCAGTTCCTGATTCAGCTCCTTGGTATCGCCCTGCAAAAATCGGATCGAGTTATCGACATCTGCCTTATAGTCTTCCGGAGAAATAAATCCGACACAGGGCGCAGAGCAGCGTTTGATCTGGTATTGCAGACATGGCCGGGTCCGGTTGGCAAAAAAACTGTTTTCACAGGAACGCACATTGAACAGTTTTTGTAGCACCACCAGAGTATCCCGGGCGGTATACGCACTCGGATAAGGTCCAAAAAACTTGCCCACCTGGTGCTTGCCCTTGCCGCGCCCACTGGCTAAACGCGGATAGGGTTTATCTGCCGAAACAAAAATATAGACATAAGATTTGTCATCACGCAGCATGATGTTATAGGGCGGATGATGCAGCTTGATCAGGTTCTGTTCCAGCAACAAGGCTTCAGTTTCAGAACGTACCACCAGGGTCTGGATATCATAAATCCGTGCCACCAAGGCCTGGGTTTTGGGATGATCCAGCGTTTTGACAAAATAGCTGGAGACCCGGTTTTTCAGGTTTTTGGCTTTACCCACATACAATAATTCACCGTCTTTGCCATACATCCGGTAGACCCCGGGCAGGCTGGTCATATTCGCCAGGATTTTTTCAATATGGGGGCGTGCGTTTTCGTTCACCTAAAGCCTATTTTTCACCTACAATCTGCAGATATATGTGATGATTGTTGCGTCATTTTCAAGCAAAAACACAAAATTCCCCTGAAGCTGCCACTTAATCTTAAAGTTCCTGTCGGGTTATCCCCCCAATCTATAATCCTCACGACATAAACTGATTGTTAAAAGCTATAAGTTTCAACCTTTAACTTTGTTATGCTCAAAAAGTCTAGTTTTGAGATGATTCGCATGACCCTGCAGCAATCGGGCATTCATATTGTTCAACCCTCCACCTCCACCCATCACCCGTCTGAACGTGCTCGCCTGATTGGTAAACCGCGTTTTCATTTCGAGCCGAGTAAGGTAATGCAACTGCTACGTGAACGGATTATTGGGCAGGATGCAGCCCTGAATGAAATTGAAAAAATGTTGCATGTGGTCAAGGCAGATTTTTCCAGTCCGGATCGCCCTTTGTCGGTTACCTTGATGCTGGGCCCTACTGGCGTCGGTAAAACAGAAACCGTGCGTCTGATTGCCGATGCGATCTATGGCCGCCCGGATGCCTTTTGCCGGATTGATATGAATACTCTGGCACAGGAACATTATGCGGCGGCTTTGACCGGCGCACCGCCCGGTTATGTGGGATCAAAGGAAGGTCACAGCCTGTTTGATGAAACTGCGATTGCCGGCAGTCATACCCGGCCCGGCATCATGCTGTTTGATGAACTGGAAAAAGCCAGTAACGAGGTGATTCGCGGCTTTATGAACGTGCTGGATACTGGCCGGCTGACATTGACAGCGGGCACCAAAACTATCGATTTTCGCAACTGCATGATCTTTATGACCAGCAATGTCGGGGCACAGGCGGCGCAGCAATATCTGAATAAACTCAGCTATCTGCCGGAAAAAATGCAGGCCCTTTGTCTGAAGCGCGTTCCCGTCCAGCACATCATTGAAAAAGTCATGCAGCGTAAATTCGACCCCGAGTTTCTCAACCGGATTGACCGCAGCCTGCATTATCAGGCGGTACAGCATGATGTCCTGCCACGTCTGGTCGAAATTGAACTGGATAAACTGAACAAGCGCTTGCAATATCAGCAACGCAGCGTGTATTTAAACGCTTCAGCCAAAGCCTATTTCTATCAGGGTCATGATATCCGTTACGGTGCCCGGCATTTGGGCCGCAAGATGCGTACCGAACTGGAGCCAATTCTGGCGCTGTATTTTTTAAACCAGCCCGAGCAATTGAGCCTGCATCTGGACTGTGTCGATGGACAACTGGTGGTTCTGCCTGAGCAGGCAAAAGCTTAACTAAGTCAGACTCGACATCAGTTTTTATTCGGCTGAAGCGCCTGTATAAAAGCAGTCTGATCTTTGGGTGAAACCAATATAAATTTCTGCATGCCCGCATCTGTATAGTCAATTCGCAGACGCTTTAAGGATAAGGCTGGCGCAATGATAGAGTGGTCTGTGGGCTGAATGGATTGGATTTCACTTAACGGAATCTTCCAGCTTAACCACAGGCTTTTTATGGTCAACACCCCATTGTCTACCACATAGCGCGTACTCCACAGCGGCCACCATAAAATGATAATAGTCAGGACATAAACCGCAGTGTGCAGCGGATATTGCTGCATAGTGCCTTTGGCCTGCATGGTCAGCAGTAGTTGCAGCAACAGGCCACTCATACAAATCACAAAAGCCAGCAGCCACCAGTCTTTTTTAGAACGAAATACGTGCATCGATATCCCCCATATCTTGGTGCATGATCATCATAAACAATTCCATAGCAGATGACAGGGATTCAACCCGGCAGGATAGAAATTATTTCAAATCACACATCGACAGGATCGTTCTCATTTTCGATCTCATCAGAAAAGTTCAGCAACCGAAATGAGCTACTGCGCTTTTATTTGTACTGCTTGAACACTATCAGCAAAGACCTGAAAGCCCTGCACTCAGTATGCTTCAAGGCTAAAAATGGCACATTCAAGGACAGAAATTGACTGAATTGACAAAACTCCGCTAGAAATGAACCTTGAAAATCAGTCACCCTGCTCCATATCTATCAGGCTGATTGATAAAAAATAATGAATTGAAACAAAATCTTTGGTTCATCTGCTTTTAGAAAACTGAAAGGAAAAGTCATAGCGGTTCGAACCAATCCGGCAGAAATTGATGACCATTGCGTCACGGCTTGATACAACTTGTTATGTTCTTTTTGGATATAGTTATCGTAAGATTAGCGAAGTCAAAAAGTGCGCGGGACATGCGCACTTGCTTCACAACATCAACTTAGAAGTCCTCCAAAATAAAGGAGATCAGGGCATGATCCACGCTGGCAATGCCATTACCGTCCAAATGCTTGAGGACGGGATTGCAGAATTCCGCTTTGACTTACAAGGTGAGTCCGTTAACAAATTCAACCGTGCAACGATTGAAGATTTCAAGGCTGCTATCGAAGCCGTCTCCCATGCCGATATTCAAGGTCTGATTGTGACTTCAGGCAAATCTACATTTATTGTAGGTGCTGATATCACTGAATTCGGCGACAACTTTGCTCAGGGTGAACAAGCGATTGTTGACTGGGCAATGCCAGTACATGAAATTTTTAACAGCTTCGAAGACCTCGACATTCCTAAAGTGGCTGCCATTAATGGCATGGCACTGGGTGGCGGTTTCGAAATGTGCCTGGTGTGTGACTACCGTGTCATGTCAGAACAGGCACAAGTGGGCCTGCCTGAAATCAAGCTGGGGATCTTCCCGGGCTTCGGTGGTACAGTTCGTTTAAGCCGTCTAATCGGTATCGACAACGCGGTAGAATGGATGGCAATGGCCAATCCTAAGAAGCCAGCTGCTGCACTGAAAGACGGCGCAGTCGATGCTGTCGTTCCTGCTGACAAGCTACAAGATGCTGCACTTGATCTGGTAAAACAGGCAATTCATGGCCGTTTAGACTGGAAAACCAAGCGTCAGGAAAAACTCGATCCAGTTAAACTCAGCCCGATCGAACAGATGATGGCGTTTAACTCATCGAAAGGCATGGTTCTGGCAAAAGCTAATCCAGCTCAATACCCTGCACCAAAATTACTGCTTGATTCTCTTCAAGCGGGTGCGAGCCTGCATCGTGATGACGCGCTGAAAGCTGAAGCTGAAGGCTTTGCCAAAGCTGCGGTAACACCTCAGGCAGGTGCCTTGATCGGTTTGTTCCTGAACGATCAGATCGTGAAAAAAACCTCGAAGCGCTATGAAAAAGGTGCGCATCCAGTGAACCAGGCGGCTGTTTTAGGCGCGGGTATCATGGGTGGTGGTATTGCTTACCAGGCGGCAAGCAAAGGCACACCGATCATCATGAAAGACATCGGTAACCAGCAACTTGCTTTGGGTATGAAAGAAGCCAATGGTTTACTGACCAAACAAGTTGAACGTAAGAAGATGAAGCCTGCTCAAATGGGTGAAACTCTTGCGCGCATCCGTCCAACTTTAAGCTATGACGAGTTTAAAGAAGTGGACATCGTGATCGAAGCCGTGACTGAAAATCCAAAAGTTAAAGGCATCGTACTGAAAGAAACTGAAGCGAAAGTTCGTGAAAACACGATCATTGCATCTAACACTTCTACGATTTCAATCACGCGTCTGGCTGAAAATCTGGAACGTCCTGAAAACTTCGTGGGCATGCACTTCTTTAACCCGGTACACATGATGCCACTGGTTGAAGTGATTCGTGGTGCGAAGACTTCTGACGAAGCGATTGCAACCACAGTCGTTCTGGCTCAGAAGATGGGTAAAACACCAATCGTGGTCAATGACTGCCCGGGCTTCCTGGTGAACCGCGTATTGTTCCCTTACTTCGGCGCATTTGACCTGTTGCTTAAAGATGGCGCTGACTTCCAGCAAATCGATAAAGTGATGGAAAAATTCGGCTGGCCTATGGGCCCTGCTTACCTGATGGACGTGGTCGGTATCGACACTGGCGTTCACGGTGCAGAAGTGATGGCTGAAGGCTTCCCGGATCGCATGAAGCCTGACTACAAAGGCTCGATCCAAGTCATGTACGAAAACAAACGTCTGGGGCAAAAGAATGACGTTGGTTTCTACAAGTATGAACTTGACCGTAAAGGCAAAAAAGCCAAAGTGGTTGATCCGACTGCGTATGAGCTTGTAGCCTCTGTTGCAACTTCGGAAAAACGTGAATTTGACGCTCAGGAAATCATTGACCGTATGATGCTGGCTTTCTGTAACGAAACAGTTCGTTGCCTGGAAGACAACATTGTAGCGACTGCTGCTGAAGCAGATATGGCGATGATCATGGGTGTTGGTTTCCCGCCATTCCGTGGTGGTCCATGCCGTTACATCGATCAAACCGGTGTAGCTGAGTATGTTGCGCTTTGCAATAAGTATGCGCACCTTGGTAAAGCTTATGAAGCGCCAGAAATGCTGCGTGACATGGCTGCTAACAACAAAAAATTCTACGGTTAAGGAGCAACGTGAATGGCTACTTTAAATCCACGTGACGTTGTCATCGTCGATGGCGTACGTTCAGCAATGGGTAAAACCAAAAACGGTATGTTCCGCAATGTACGTGCCGACTCGATGTCTGCTGAGCTTGTCCGTGCCCTCTTGGTACGTAACGAATTCGACCCGCATGAAGTTGAAGACGTAATCTGGGGCTGTGTCAACCAAACCCTAGAACAAGGTATGAATATTGCCCGTAATATCGCATTACTGGCAGACCTGCCGAAGACCGTTGCAGGTCAAACGGTCAACCGTCTTTGTGGTTCGTCTATGCAGGCGATTCACACTGCGGCTGCGCAAATTGCAACGAACCAAGGTGATATCTTCATCATCGGTGGTGTTGAGCACATGGGCCATGTCGGCATGATGCACGGCATCGACCTGAACCCTGAAGCGTCTAAGCATTATGCTAAAGCGTCGAATATGATGGGCTTAACTGCTGAAATGCTGGGCCGTATGAACGGTATTAGCCGTGAAGAACAGGATGCGTTTGGTGTGGAATCACATCGCCGTGCCTGGGCTGCGACTGAAAATGGTCTGTTCCAGAACGAGATCGTCGGCATTGAAGGTCATAATGCAGATGGCTACAAAATCCTGTGTGATATCGATGAAGTGATCCGTCCAGATGCGAACCTTGAATCGTTCAAATCTTTGCGTCCAGTCTTCGATCCGAAAGGCGGTACAGTAACTGCAGCGACTTCATCAGCCTTGTCTGATGGCGCTTCTGCAATGTTGTTGATGTCTGCTGAACGTGCTCAAGCTTTAGGTCTTAAGCCACGTGCTGTAATTCGCTCTATGGCGGTTGCAGGCTGTGATGCTGCGATCATGGGTTATGGTCCGGTTCCGGCAACACAAAAAGCGTTGAAACGCGCTGGCCTGTCAATTGCTGATATTCAGACTTTTGAATTGAACGAAGCATTTGCTGCCCAAGGTCTGTCTGTTCTTAAAGGCTTAGGCATTTATGACAAACAGGACATCGTGAACCATAACGGTGGCGCGATTGCATTGGGTCACCCATTGGGTTGTTCTGGTGCGCGTATCACAACAACATTGTTGAACGTGATGGAACAGCAAGATACACAAATCGGTCTTGCGACGATGTGTATCGGTCTTGGTCAAGGTATTGCAACAGTGATCGAACGTGTTTAATTCTTAAATACTTCGACAAAAAGAAAACCCCGCTTTTGCGGGGTTTCTTTTTTATTGACTAAGCAATCATAAATACAAACTAAACGCTTATAGTTAGAATTATTCCAGCTTTCTTCGAATTTTTCTTTTAGATAATCTAATAAAATTCTTAGATTCTCCTCTGAGCTATTATCAACAATATATTGACCTAAATAGTCAGCACGAATTGAATCGCTAAACTGAGTATTTTTAATTAATTCAAGAATACTTAATGAAGAAAGGTTCTTCGCTCTATATGATTTTCTATAGCCATTAGCTATCTTAGAAATAAATGTTCTTTCATTAAAATTAAATAAATTTTTAAAATTCTCAGGCGCATTTTTAAAAGGCTTATAATTTGGGTCAGCTTTAATAAATCTTTGAATAGGTACATAAACTGCTGACTTACAAATATCTGGAAGTGTATTATTTAAAATTTATGCTCTATCAAACTCAATATCTCCATATATAGCATCCGATAGAATCATTTTGAAATTAACACCTTTTAAGCCAACTTCACTATATCCTTGTTGAGCAACACCAAAACCTGCAACAAACTCAATTTTATTTGTTCCCTGCATGATTTCTTCAACATTTGTAGCACAGTATAATTTTTTATCTGGTGCCGCACCTTGAACTATTTCATAAAATTGCTCTCTAAAAATACGCAATATATAAGCAGGGATTTGATCCTAGCCAAATAATTAGACAGCGGTTCCCTCTAAATTTTTCAAATATTCTTTTTCAAAAGCTTCGGGACTAACCCAGCCATTTGCAG
>NZ_JAMXXL010000037.1:0-24436 GCF_024129685.1 Acinetobacter lwoffii
CGTTTAAATTCCCCATCATTAAATCGAGTTAAATTTTCATATTTCATGGGGCTAGTATAAACAATTTTTTACTTTCGCAAGAGATCTAATATAAGAAAACGTGGTTCTAATGTTTTTTGTACTTCTTGTAATTGAATTTTCTGAATTTCACCAAGTTGTTTTTGATATTCAACACTTTCTTTCATTTCCTGGATTTGGAGCTGTAATGCTCTTTCCTGTTGTTCTAATGCTTTTGTATTTTGCTCTAGCTGCTTACCTTGCTGCACATAGCCTAAAATCAGCCATAAGAAAGCGATAGGTGCAACTATACCTGCAAGAAAATCACCTAATTCATTTAAAGATGTTGGATTTTTCAAATCACCAAAAAACCAAAATAGAAAAATTACAGCTAGCCATACAACTGTAATTCCAATGCCACAATTTAAACTTTTCTGATTCATCTTCTAATAATAAAAAAGCCATTCCTAAATATGGGTTTTACCTGCTTTTTCTTATGTGTGCAAACAAGATTTCTGACTCTGCCCTCTTGTCATTCTGACTATCTAATGCTATTTATGATTCATATATTTAATAATTTAAAATAAAACGTATCTTAAAAGGAGTTTTGTAATGGATCAGCAAGTCAGCCAGATGTTTAATCAGGACCGGTTAATTCAGCATCTTGGTGCTCATCTGGTTTCTTATAACCACAATTATGCAAAGATCGAATTAAAGGTGACTGAACAGCATTTACAGGGTCATCAGACCTGTAACGGTGCCGTGATTTTCGCACTGGCAGATGCAGCTTTTGCAATTGCCTGCAATACCGGTGAACATCCGGCAGTTGGTCAACATTGCGGTATTCATTATTTAAAACCGGGCTTGCTTGGCGACACACTGACTGCTGTAGCTGAACACAAAGCCAGCAGTGGCCGTAGTGGCATTTATGATATTCAGGTGATGAATCAACATAATCAAATTGTGGCAGAATTCCGTGGCACATCACGACTGATCATTAAATAATTTTTTCTCAAAATTTAATGCAATAAAAAACCGGTGACTATGCACCGGTTTTTTTAAATGACGAACAAGTGAAGCTTTAAGCTTTAAGCCATTTCTCGACTTTAGCCGGATCTTCCACTTTCAGTTCAACTTCGGTCAGTTCAGAACCCGCAGCTTGAACCTCGAAGGTCATCAACTCATCACGACGGAATGCATACACTGTAAAAGTACCTTGCTGTTTTGCATAGCTTTCAACAAGCTTAGTCGTTGCCTTTAAACCATCAATTGCAATGATGACATCATTGGCAGAAAGGCCAGCGAGTACAGCAGCACCCTCACGACGCGCAGATTGAACCAGCACACCTTCCGGCTTATCTGCCAGTTTTAAACCGAATGGCAAAGACTTGTCATTTTTCAGGCTATAAGCCATACCAAATTCAGGGAAGAGTTGATCCAGCGGCAATTCATCTGTGGTATTGATCAAGTGATTAATCTGTTCTGACCAATCATCTCCTGTCAGCTCTTTACATAATTCAAAGATCGTCCGTTCATGCACCTGAACACCCTTCTGGGCATTTTCATACAAACGGCGCATTAAAGCATCCAGACTTGAACCACGTAAACGCAGACCCAAATCCAGGCACAATGCAACTAAACAGCCTTTGTTATAATAGCTGGTACCCGCATTATTCGAGTTTTCATCCTGACGATAGAATTTCACCCAGGCATCAAAACTGGATTCAGAGACTGACTGAATCGCACGTCCCGGATTTTGCAAATAGCGGTCAATCTGTGCTTTTAACAAAGTAATATATGATTCCTGATTAATCACGCCGCTGCGTAGCAAGATCAAATCGTCATAATACGAGGTGAAACCTTCAAAGATCCACAACAAAGAAGTATAGCCTTCTCTGTTTAAATCATAATTGACGAAGTTTTCAGGGCGAATGAATTTCACCAACCATGAATGGAAATATTCATGGCTACATAAGCCCAAGAAACGCTGATAATCTTTAGATGGCTCTTCTGGCTCATTGGCTTTCGGCAAGTCATCACGTGGTGAAATCAGGCTGGTAGAATTTGGATGCTCCAGACCGCCATAGCTATTGCCGGTTGCCATGGTCATAAAGGTATAGTCTGTAAACGGCGCTGAACCAAACATGGAAATTTCTGTAGCACAGATTTTTTCAATATCTTGCTGCATACGCGCGGCATTCATGGCATGTTTACCGGACACCACAAATTCATGCGGAATGCCATTTGCTTCAAAACTGAAACGGGTTTGTTCTGCTAGCTCAAATGGCGCATCAATCAATTCGGCATAGTTTTTGGCTTTCAGGGTGAAACGGCCTTTGACCAGACTTTTGGCCTGCATGCCGCTTGCCAGCTGAAAATGCTTTAATTCATCTGGCAGGAAGATTTCCAGTTCAATTTCTTTATTTTCCTGACCTTCCAGCCCCAGACATGCACAAGCCGGGTTCACGTAGAGACGATTTTGATCCACATATGCACCACGAACGGACAGGTCATAGGCATAGACATCATATTCAACTGTAATCAGTTCATGATCAGTATTGAATAAACGCCATTTATTTTTTTCAAATTTCTGGATCTGTAACTGGCGCCCATCTTCATCATAGGCTTTGACCGCTTCAATGTGCTTGGAAAACTCTCGAATCAGATAGCTGCCCGGAATCCAAGTCGGCAATGACAGGACTTGTGTCGGGTCCGCAAGAAAACGAACAGTCACGTGAATAAGATGCTGACGATAATCGTCAAATTCAATTTGATAATGCAACATAATGAACGATATAAAATTAAAATAAATGAGATATAGCTTAGCTTAGCATTTTTTAAGCCAGTATGGTTTAGCTGTCTTATTTGTCTACATTTACGACTAGCTATCTGTATAAAAAAGGCATAGCATGCGTGAAAATTAAATCGTTCAACACCCAGCGGGTTATCAAGGAACACCATTGAAATACATCATCTCACTGATTGCGGTTTTCAGTTTATTTATTTCTGCATTTTCACATGCTGCCCTACTCAATATTGTGCCTGAAAGCGTTGAAGCTGAAGCCTGGACCATTCTGGATTCACAGTCTGGTCAAGTCATTGCAGAGCACAATGCCGACGTTCAGCGTGCTCCGGCTTCGCTGACCAAAATGATGGTGGCTTATATTGCCTTAAAGGAAATTGAGGCCGGAAAATTAAATAAAAATGAAGTGTTAACCGCGACCTCTGTGGTTAAAACCGTGATGTGGGATGAGTCACAGATGTACCTGAAAGAAGGTGATCTGATTTCAGTCGATCAGCTTCTGGCGGGCTTAATTATCATGTCTGCTAATGATGCCGCAGTCACGCTGGCTGAGAAAATTTCGGGTGGTATTCCGCAGTTTGTTGAACGTATGAATCAGGAAGCCAAAGCGCTGGGCATGCAGCATACCAATTTCCAGAATCCGGCCGGTATTACCATGCCTGAGCATTATTCGACTGCCGCCGATTTGGCCAGACTGTCTATGGCGGTGGTGAATGAAACCCCGGATTATCTGTATTATTCCAAACAGCCAAGCTTTACTTATAACCAGCATTTTCATCGTGCGACCAACCGTGTGCTTCAGGTCGATCCTACAGTAGATGGTTTAAAAACCGGTTTTACCCGTGCAGCGGGCTATAATCTGGCACTAACCGCCAATCGCGTCACCGCAGATTTTGAAATGCCAAATCGCCGTCTGATTGTGGTGGTGCTGGGTACTAAAAGTGCAGCAAAACGCGCTGAAGTATCACATAAGCTGATGAATCTGGCTTATACCTATACTCGCAATGAAGTAGCGATCAAAGATCAACAGCTACTGGCTGAGTTGCCTGTAATTAAATCCACCTTAAAAATGTTTAAGGTGCAAACCAAGCAACCGCAGATTATTACCACTTCTTTATATGATCAGGGCTACAGTATTGACCTGAATCAGTTTGACCAGACAAATCAGCGTGTCATGCTGAATACTGGTGATGGCGTTTTAAAAAGTATCGAGCCATTACAGGAAACTCAGACTCATATCAGTGTTGAAGTGAAAGCGTCTGAACTCATTGCACCTTTGGCGACCATGATGCCTTTGGCGACCATTCAGGTTTATCAGAATAATCAGTTGATTCGCACCATTCAAATTGAAGATCATGTCGAAATTGAAGAAGCCAATCTATTTCAGAAATTCTTTAGCTGGCTACAAAGCTTATTCGGTTTATTTTCAGACAATACGCCAAGCGTAAAGCTTTATCCTTTAGATAGATAATAGCGCTACATCTCAAGTCACTTTTCTTTAAGCTAGAAGATCTTTGCGCTGATCTTCTAGCAGATTTCCCTCCTATTAATCTCGCTCTCCCATTGCTTGCTTAAAGCAGCAACACTTACCTGCTCTCACAGAATTGCTACGTTTTGTAATTTGTATAACAATTTTAATCAAGACGCGTTTTAGCGCATGCCATAGTATATTTTCTCTCTATTTCTCTTATTTTTATTAAAAAAATAAATAGGTTAATCATATATGACAGCACATAAAATCGTGATTGTGGGTGGTGGTGCCGGTGGTCTGGAGCTGGCGACTCAGCTGGGTGAGAGCTTGGGTAAAAGCGGTAAAGCCCAGATTATTTTGGTCGATCAAAAACTGACGCACATCTGGAAACCGCTGCTGCATGAAGTTGCCGCAGGCACCTTAAATCCACATGAAGAAGAAACCAATTATTTTGCCCATTCAGCCGCACATCATTATGAATTTGTCTTGGGGACATTTACCGGTCTGGATCGTGAAGCGAAACAGATTGTGGTAGAAACAGAATATTTCTCCAAAAAAGCCCAAGCCAAGAAGAACCAGCGCATCGACTATGACACCCTGGTACTGGCCTTGGGTTCTACCTCAAATGACTTTAATACCGAAGGCGTCAAACAGTTCTGTCATTTTCTCGACAGCCGTCCACAAGCTGATATCTTTCAGCAGGATCTGTTGCATCTCTACTTGAATGCTCAACATGAAGCTTCGAGCCGTGAACTGAATATCGCGATTATTGGCGCCGGTGCGACTGGAGTAGAATTGGCTGCCGAGTTGGTGGAGGCCAAACACAATTTCTTTAAATATGGCTTAAACAAGGTCGATCCAAATAAAGTCAAAATTACCCTGATTGAAGCGGCGGATCGTATTCTGACTGCACTCTCGCCGAAAGTCGCCGAACATACCATGCAACAGCTGGAAAAATTTGGCATTGAGGTTTTGACCAGTCACCGCGTGGCCAAGGTTGATGAAGACAAGATTTATTTTGCAGATGGCTCAAGTCTGGATGCCGAGATTAAAGTCTGGGCTGCAGGCATCAAAGCACCTGAAGTCTTGGCACAACTGCAAGATATGGAAAAAGACAATATTCACCGGTTGAAAGTCTACTCCACCCTGCAAACCAAATCTGATCCAGACATTTTTGCTTTTGGTGATTGTGCACACTGCCAACCTGCTGCAGATGAACCGGTCTTGGGTCCACGCGCACAAGTTGCTAGCCAACAGGCCAATTTTCTGGCCAATGCCTTGAAAGCACGTATCAATGAAGAAAACTATTTACCGATGTTTAAATTTTCTGACAAAGGTTCACTGATTTCCTTAAGTCAGAATAAAGCCGTCGGCGAGTTGCTCGGTCAGGTGAATGTTCAAGGCTTTGTTGCCAAGTCAATGTACGTTTCCTTATACCGAATTCATCAGGCGACTATTCATGGTTATGCGCATGCCGGCATTCTGACTGCAAAAGATTTTGTTACACGAAAAATTTCTCCAAAGCTGAAATTGCATTGAAATTCCAGAATTTGGCCCAACCAATGAAAAAATCGTCAACAAAATTGTCAAATTGCGTTTTTTTGCTAATTTTAGTCTACAAAAATGCAATTTCACTTTATGATGTACTCTTAAAAAATTGAATGGATCAATTAACATGACTGCTATTGCAAATAACCTCGTGGTTTCTTTCCACTACACATTGACTAACGCAGAGGGTGAAACTCTCGACCAATCTCAAGGTGAACCACTTGCCTATTTGCACGGTGCAGGTAACATCATCCCAGGTTTAGAAAATGCGTTAGAAGGCAAAACTGTAGGTGAAAAATTCACTGTAAATGTTCCTGCTGCTGAAGGTTATGGCGAATACAACCCTGACCTAGTTCAAGAAGTTCCTGCGCAAATGTTCCAAGGCGTAGACAACATTCAAGCAGGCATGCAGTTCCAAGCTCAAACTGATGACGGCGTGCAAATCGTAACTGTTAAAGCAGTTGAAGGCGACAATGTTGTTGTTGATGCTAACTTCCCACTTGCTGGTCAAGACCTGACTTTCGAAGTTGAAATCGTATCTGTTCGTGAAGCTTCTCAAGAAGAATTAGATCACGGCCACGTACACGGTGTAGGCGGTCACCAGCACTAAGATCTTCTGATCTTGAGTGAAAAAAGGCAAAGTCAGACTTTGCCTTTTTTATTGCCTGAAAATAGCCCGCAGAATATTAACCATCCAATTAGCTATAAAAAAAGCAGAGCCATTGCCCTGCCTTTTCAATCCGATCAAGATCTCCTTTTACTGCTTTTACTGGATGATCAGTGGATTATTTTTTTTGGTTATAAATCTGCATCGCTGCTGGCAACTGTTGACGCATTTGCCCAATACGCTGGCTATTCGATGGATGCGTAGACAGGAAGGTTGCACCACTGCCGCCACCGAGTTTGTTCATTTTTTCCCACAGGGTAATGGCTGCATTCGGGTTATAACCTGCGCGCGCCATCAGCATTAAACCGCCTTGGTCAGCACGGCTTTCCAGATTACGCGAGTATGGCAAGCCAATACCGATCTGACTACCCAATTGTGCTGCTGCAGCGCCACCTTGACCCACACCTGCTGCATTTAAGCCAATACCCAAGGCCAGATCAGTCAGGGCCTGAGCACCGATTTTCTGCTTAGAATGCTCTTCTAAAGCATGCACCATTTCATGACCCATAATCGCTGCAATTTCAGCATCGGTCAGATTCAGTTTATTCACGATACCCGTATAGAATACAACCTTACCACCTGGCGCAACAAAGGCGTTAACCTGGTCAGATTTGAGCACAGCCAATTGCCACTGGAATGCCGTACCGGTTTGATTCATCTGGTTAGCAACCGGTTTCAAACGGTTAAATACATTATTAATCCGTTTATAGGTCGCTGAACTGGTATCCAGTTGGCCTTTATTGCGCGCATCATTGACCATGGCATTATAGCTTTGGCTCGCAGATGCATTTAAGGTCGCAGTATCTGCCCCTGCCATATCGGCAATGGTGGTACAACCTGATAATGTGACGACTGTAGCAGCCGCCATACTCAATAAAAGTTTATTCTTCATTATAATTTACTCCGCCTTGGCTCAAGGGCAATTTACATTGTAAAAATTATAAGTGAAAGCGCGCAGCAGCTAAACGCTTAATTCATTCATCTTCTTATAAATTATGTAATTTTTAACCCAAATACTGTATCGCCAACCAATAAATCAGACAAATAATATTGAGACCCAAATAAATCTGACTCAGTGGTTTTATTTTCTGTTCAAGTATTTCATCTTTACGTTTGAAATATAAAAAAGCATTTTGCAATAAAATAATAGGCACTAAAACACAGGCAATAATGACACTCAGACCAATCAGTGCCGCATAAATCACCTCAGGATTTTGGGTTTGCGCACGAATAATCATCATGGCAATTGTTGGCGCCCCGCCCATCGCGAATAACAATGAATAAAACATGGTCGCCGATATATTTTTTTGCATCCTGCTGCTCATTTTTCTTTCTTTATATACCGCTATGTTAAAGCACATCACGTGGTATTACCGATGCAACTTTAGTCTTGAAATAGCTGCATAAATTCAGCATATAAAAAAACCCATCCGGAGATGGGTTTTCATCATTCAAGCTTTAATCTAATAAAGATTAAGCATCAAACGGGTGGCGAAGAACAATCGTTTCTTCACGGTCTGGACCTGTTGAAATGATGTCGATTGGACATTCAATCAATTGCTCAAGACGTTTTACATAGTTCAATGCAGCTTCTGGCAATTGATCCAGTGATTTCGCACCGAAAGTTGACTCAGACCAGCCTGGCATAGTTTCGTAGATTGGTTTCAATGTTTCAAATGCAAGCGCATCAGAAGAACCGACACAACCAGAATCTGCAGCTTCATAACCCACACAGATTTTCACTTCTTCTAAACCGTCAAGAACGTCAAGTTTAGTCAGGCAAATACCAGAAAGTGAGTTTACATCAACTGAACGGCGTAGGATTTCAGCATCGAACCAGCCACAACGACGTTGACGGCCAGTAGAGGCACCAAATTCATTACCAATCGTACCGAGGTGTTTACCAATCGCATCACCTGTGTCATTTGCAGCGTCATACACCAACTCAGTTGGGAATGGACCTGCACCTACACGCGTTGTGTACGCTTTAGTAATACCCAATACATAGTCAAGGTGCAAAGGACCCAGACCTGAACCAGAGCTTACGCCACCAGCAGTTGTATTCGAAGACGTTACATACGGATATGTACCGTGGTCAACGTCAAGAAGTGAACCTTGCGCGCCTTCGAACATGATGTTGTCACCGTTTTTACGGTAGTTGTGCAATTCAGTGGTCACGTCCACAACCAGTGGCGCAACAACTTTACGCCATTCGTCGCAAAGTGCCAGCACGTCTTCCAGTTTAACTGCTTCAACACCGTAGTATTCAGTCAGCTGGAAGTTATGGTAGTCCAGAAGTTCAGTTAACTGAGCAATAAGATGTTCACCACCACGTACCAGATCAGCAACACGTACTGCGCGACGCGCTACTTTGTCTTCGTATGCAGGACCGATACCACGACCTGTCGTACCAATCTTCGCATTACCACGTTTTTTCTCACGCGCTTGGTCAAGTGCGATGTGGTTCGGAAGAATCAATGGACAGTTTGGAGAAATGCGTAAACGTTCTTTAACAGGAACGCCTTCTTTTTCAAGAATGTCCATCTCTTTGATGAGCGCTTCAGGAGAAAGAACAACACCGTTACCAATTAAGCACAATACGTTTTCACGTAAAATACCTGATGGAATGAGGTGTAAGACAGTTTTCTTACCACCAACCACAAGAGTGTGACCTGCGTTATGTCCGCCTTGATAACGAACTACCGCTGCCGCTTGATCTGTGAGCAGGTCGACGATTTTACCTTTACCTTCGTCGCCCCATTGGGTACCAAGTACCACAACATTCTTGCCCATAATAGCCTCATTACATCATGCTGTTAAAGTTGAAAGCCCCGCTCAGCGACATGAACACTGAGCCAAGCAGTTAAATCGTTTTGACTGTCCACTCACCATTCGCATTCACCAGCTGGTGCGTCGCATATGGAATCGAGTTTAAATCATCATTACCCAGTAACTGAATTACACTTAAGCCTTGTGCACGAATGTTCTGAATCGCATTCAGAAGTTCTGCATCAGTGCCTTTAGGTGCAACCACGACCTGTACCGCATCAAACTGACCTGCGCTTAAAGCATATAAGTCACAAGAGAAACCGGTTGCCGGACGGGCACGGCCAAAATGTTCACCAATGCCATCATAACGGCCACCTTGTGCCAGTGCAGCTGCACGGTTCGGTGCATAGACTGCATACATTAGGCCAGTATGATAATGGTATGAACGTAATTCAACCACATCAATACCAATACTCAAGTTTGGCCAACGGGTTTGAACTTCGTCTTTGGTGGTTTGCAAGACATTAAAAGCCTGCGTAAATGCTGGATTTGCCAACACTTCAGCACTTAAATGCGCTTGTAATGCATCCAGGTCGCTGGCATAGCGTCCAAGTGCATAGAAATCCTGACCAAATTTCAGGTCTGCCGTGAATTCTTCTAATTCTGGCAAAGCCTTACGCTGGTATAAATCAGATAATTGCTGTTCAGCGACTTTGTTTAAGCCGGCTTGAGCCACCAGACTGCGGAATAAACCCACATGACCTAAGTCCAGATGAATACCATCTGCCAGACCTGTTTCCTGAATCAGACTGATCATCAAGTCGACCATTTCTACATCGGCATCGATGCTGTCTGAACCAAATAGCTCCGCACCTAACTGTAGTGGCGCACGCGAAGTGTTAAAACCGCGAGGCTTGGTATGCAGAACTGTTCCTGCATAGCAGTAACGTGCTACACCTTCCACTGGATGTACATGCGCATCAATACGAGCCACTTGTGGTGTCATATCGGCACGCACACCAAGCAAACGACCAGAAAGCTGATCGATGACTTTAAAAGTGGCTAAGTCTAAATCTTGATTCGATTCTGAGAGAGAAGATAGAGATTCGATGTATTCAATGAATGGCGTGTACACCAGCTGATAACCTCGAGATGCAAGGAAATCCAGTGATTTACGGCGCAGACTTTCAATAACTTGCGCTTGTTCTGGTAATACATCAGCTACACCATCAGGTAATAACCATGTCTCTGAAATGGGCATGTTGTAAACCTAAATTCTTGTCAGCGCGGAACGAATCCGCATAAAAAAATCGGGAGCACACCCGATTTCTCCTAGTCTAGCACGATAGTTTTGGCTGTGCATCGCAAATTTTATAATTTTCGCTACCTGATGAAATCAACAACAATTGTGTCAACTATCAGCGTTTTAATGCACATTTAAAACAAATAGCATGACAAAATCCGGCATTAAACCAAAGGCAATGCAGTCGTGCTTTTAACCGTTTGCAATGGAATTTCAGTTTTTACACTTTGAATGCAGGGAATTTGGGTTAAATGATGAATCTGAAATTTACGATAGGCATCCAGATCAGCCACCACAATTCTTAAAAAGAAATCACAATCGCCTGCCATTAACTGGCACTCGACGACTTCTGGCATTTCCTTGATCGCTTCGACAAATTGATCGACCACAGCAGCTTCTTGAGACTTGAGCCAGACGCGTGCAAACACGCTCATCGCCAAATTGACCTTTTGTGGATTCAGCAGTGCGACATATTGCTCAATCACGCCATCATCTTCCAGCTGTTTTACCCGTCTTAAACAGGGTGACGGTGACAAGCCAATTAATTGAGCCAGTTCATTATTTTGCAGTTTTCCATTCTTTTGCAGCTCATGCAAAATGCGTTTATCTATTTGATCCATGTCTATGCCTTGGCATTTAAAACCCCTTAAATTTAATTTAGCGCAATTTAATTTCAAATAAAACTCAAATCTCTTTCACTACAACAGCAAATAGCCTGAATATCGCCATAAAATATGGTCTAGTTTTGCAGTACCCAGGTCATTTCCATGCTTTTGTTCAGACAAAGCACCGCAGCAATAGTTGCCCCTACCGATTTCAGTGAATTTCAACGTGGCATGAAAGATTCTATTCCCATGCTTTTAGGGATTATCCCCTTTGCATTAGTACTGGGTGCGACGGCGGGACAGAAAAATTTCAGCTTGCTCGAAGTGCCATTACTGACAGGTTTGAATTTTGCCGGCGGTTCTGAATTTGCCATTCTTGAAGTCTGGAGCAGTCCGCCAAATTTACTCATGCTGATGTTCATTACCTTTCTGGTAAATAGCCGGCATCTGTTGATGGGCGCCAGTTTGGTTCCGTATTTAAAGCATCTTCCGAATCGTAAAGTTTTTCCGGCGCTGTTTTTTATGGTCGATGAGAGCTGGGCGCTCGGTCTGGCTGATGCACAAAGGAAACAGGCGCAACTGGGTTATCGTGCTGCGTTTAGCATGCCTTATTATGCTGGCCTGTGTTTTTGCCTATACTTGATGTGGGTCGGATTTACCACACTCGGCGCCATGCTTGGACCTGTATTAGGCGATATCAACCGTTTTGGTTTCGATATGGCCTTTCCTGCTGTATTTCTGGTGTTACTAAGAAGTATGTGGAAAGGTTTTGAGGCTGCCCGGCCATGGCTGGTCAGTTTAGTCTGTGCGGCTTTGGCTTATTTATATTTACCTGCGGGCTGGTATGTGCCGATTGGCGCCTTGTCTGGAATCACTTCGGCATTTTTCCTGATTCAAGAGGATCAAGCATGATCCAGATAAATACCTTGGTGGCCATTATCCTGATTGCTGTGACCACCTATTTAACCCGGCTCTTGGGCTATGTCTTATTAAAAAATAAAACGCTGACACAGCGCCAGCGTAAAATTCTGGAAGTAGTCCCCGGCTGTGTCCTGATTTCAGTAATTGCACCCTATTTTGTACGCGACAATCCTGCAGACCTGATTGCCTTGGCTTTAACGCTGTTCGCCGCTACGCGTTTTGGATTATTACCAACGGTCGCCATCAGTATGGTTTCTGCCGCAGTTTTAAGAGTTTTAATCGTCTAATGCTCAAAAAAACCCCTTTAAATGATCTCTAAAGGGGTTTTTTTTATTTTTGTGGATCGACCACTTTGGTCAACAAACTGACCAGCTCGGCATTTTGCAATTCGACCTGCTGAAGTTTGGCTGTGGTCTGATCCAGCACTTCCTGCTGCACATGCATTTTTTTGGCTAGATCCTGCATAATTTCCAGGGTCTTTTTCAAATTTTCTTCCAGATGCACGATTTTTTCTTCGACTGGCACGCCTTCCACGCTACGTGGTTCATCATTCTGATTAAACTGCAGCCAGATCAGAAAAATCACCGCCAAAGTCAGCAATATAATAAATCCCCAAACCACCATCATGTGCTTGCTCTTATTTCATTTTATTGTC
The DNA here is from genome assembly GCF_024129685.1 of Acinetobacter lwoffii. GTDB lineage: Bacteria > Pseudomonadota > Gammaproteobacteria > Pseudomonadales > Moraxellaceae > Acinetobacter > Acinetobacter lwoffii_X. The sequence goes on from NZ_JAMXXL010000037.1 coordinate 12,740, forward strand.
TTTATCTTAACGAAAAATGCTTCAGATAACGTAAATAATTCAGCCTCAATTCCTGATTTTCGATCAATTACCGGCAAATTCTCTTAAAACATGGCTTGCAGAATATTTACAGGCAAGAAAAAAGCACCGTGTCTTGGTGCTTTTGAGGTTTAGATAACCCGAACTTAATAAAATGATTCACATAAATCCAGTAGACGGTTGGCATAGCCCCACTCGTTATCGTACCAGGCAAAAACCTTAGCTTGATGCCCGACCACCAGAGTCTGGGTCAAATCAACAATCAGTGAATACGGGGAATGATTAAAATCACTCGATACCAAGGGCTCGTCCGTTACCGACATAATTTCGGCAAAATCCTGCCGGGCAGCCTTAATCAGAACTTCATTTAACTTGTGATCGGTAATCGGCGACTGGGAGACAAAGGTCAAATCAATCGCGGCCACATTAATGGTTGGCACCCGAATCGAATAACCATCAATACGATCTTCCATTTTTGGCATGACACGCTTTAAGGCACCGAGTGCGCTCGAAGTGGTCGGAATGATGTTATGGCCCGAGGCACGTGCACGTCGCAAATCACGATGTGCATGATCCAGTACCGACTGATCCGCCGTAACAGAATGGATTTCGGTCATCAGGGCGCTACTGATGCCAAATGCATCATCAATAATTTTGACCAGTGGCACCAAAGCCTGCGTAGTACAAGAAACACTGGAAATGATCTGGTCCGATGCTTTGACTTCATGATGATTGACACCATAGACAATCGCGGCATCGACCGTATCAAAAGGTGCTGCGCCGATAATCACACGTTTCGCCCCTGCTCCAATATGCTGGGTCGCGGCTTCACGAGAACGGAACAGTCCAGTACATTCAAGCACTACATCTACCGCCAAGTTTTGCCAAGGCAACTTAGCCGGCTGCGACTCACACAAAACCTGTACTTTTAATGCAGCATCTTGATAGCTGATATGCATATAGATATGTTCAGTATCATAGCTGAGATCCACCTGCCCCGGAAAACGGCCATGGGTCGAGTCATATTTAAACAGGTGAATCAGGGTTTCAACATCGGCAATATCGTTAATGGCAACGATTTCAAAATTAAAATCTTTCGGGTTTTCAAACCATGCACGCAGTACATTCCGTCCAATACGCCCAAATCCATTGATTGCCACTCGTTGCATGACTCGACCTTTTATATGCCTATTTTAAAACTCTTCTATGTTAAAGGATTTCTGGCGCCGTACATTAAAAAACTTCAGTGAAAATACTGATTTTCGATTATTTTATTTCTGATCCATCTGTCTGTATCTGGGTCATTTAAAATTCCGTTTATTTTTTAAAGAGATGGATATAGACGAATTCTACTGTGGGAAAATTCAATTTAATTATTCAGCAAAAAACCTGAGTAAATAAATCCTTAGCAATTGGTTTTAAAATGATTGGTGCATACTGCTTTTTCCGTTATAATTTGGCGTTTTAAATTTTTAAGCCCCGCATTGCAGCAGAGCTCTTATATGCTTGTCAGACTGTGGTGTTTTAGCCAAATCGGAAATTATGGAGTGACTTGGTTGTGAGTACTCGTTTTATGACATCAGCTGAAATTCGTGAAGCATTTTTGCGTTACTTTGAATCGCAAGGGCATACACGTGTCGCGTCGAGTTCTCTAGTACCTGCCAATGACCCAACTTTGCTGTTCACCAATGCTGGTATGAACCAGTTTAAAGATTGCTTCTTAGGTCTAGAAAAACGCGATTATGTACGTGCAGTGTCATCACAAAAATGCGTGCGCGCAGGTGGTAAGCACAACGACTTGGACAATGTAGGTTATACAGCACGTCACCACACTTTCTTTGAAATGTTGGGTAACTTCTCCTTTGGTGATTACTTCAAACGTGATGCGATCAAATTTGCTTGGGACTTTTTGACTAACGAAGAATGGCTTGGTCTTCCTAAAGATAAACTCTATGCAACCGTTTACCACACCGATGACGAAGCCTTTGACATCTGGAACAAGGAAATTGGTCTAGACGCTTCTCGCATTATTCGTATTGGTGACAACAAAGGCGGTCAATACGCATCAGACAACTTCTGGGCGATGGGCGACACCGGTCCTTGCGGTCCATGTTCTGAAATCTTCTTTGACCATGGCGATCACATCTGGGGTGGCCTACCGGGTTCTCCTGAAGAAGATGGCGACCGTTTCATTGAAATCTGGAACAACGTATTCATGCAGTTCAATCGTACTGCGGATGGCGTATTACACCCTCTTCCAGCACCTTCTGTGGATACAGGTATGGGCTTGGAGCGTATTTCAGCTGTTCTTCAGCACGTTAACTCAAACTACGAAATCGACCTGTTCCAGCACTTGCTAAAAGCTGCTGCTGAAATTATTGGTTTAGATACGTCTGAACTTGAAGCAAAAGCACAAGCAGAAAACAAACCAGTTGAATACCCTGCTTCACTTAAAGTTGTTGCTGACCATGCACGTTCATGCTGCTTCCTGATTGCTGATGGCGTAAACCCATCGAACGAAGGTCGTGGCTATGTATTGCGTCGTATCATTCGTCGTGCAGTACGTCACGGTAACAAACTAGGTGCGACTGGTTCGTTCTTCCACAAAATGTTGAAGCCACTGATTGAAGTGATGGGTGCAGCATATCCTGAACTTGCAGCCAACCAGGCACGTATCGAAGCGCAACTTCTGAAAGAAGAAGAGCAATTTGCTAAAACACTTGAGCAAGGTCTGAAATTGCTTGAAGGCGAATTGGCGCAGTTAAAAGGTTCTGTAATTCCGGGCGAAGTAGTATTTAAACTTTACGATACTTACGGTTTCCCGACTGACTTGACTGCTGACATCGCACGTGAACGTGACTTAACCATTGATGAAGCTGGTTTCGAAACTGAAATGGCTGCACAGCGTCAACGCGCACGTGATGCAGGCAAATTCGCAATCGACTATAATTCTATTGTGAAAGTCGAAGGTGAAACTCAGTTTGAAGGTTACGATGCAACTGCGGGTCAAGGTCAAATCATCGCAATCTACAAAGATGGCGAGCAAGTTGATGAAGTGTTTGAAGGCGATGAAGCACTGATCGTACTCAACCAAACACCTTTCTACGCAGAAAGCGGCGGTCAAATCGGTGATACAGGTATCTTTAAAAACGATACTGGTATTTTCGAAGTTCAAGATACCAAAAAATCTGGTGGCGCATTTGTACACCAAGGTATCGTGACGATGGGTAACTTGAAAGTTACTCAAAATGTAGAAGCAACAGTAAAAGCAGATATTCGTGCAGCAACTGCGCGCAACCACTCTGCGACTCACCTGCTACATGCTGCGTTACGTCAAATTTTAGGTTCACATGTACAGCAAAAAGGTTCATTGGTTGCATCTGATGTGTTACGTTTTGACTTTGCCAATGACCAACCTGTAAGCTTTGAACAGCTGCAAGAAATTGAACGTTTGGTCAATGCTGAAGTGATTGCCAATACTGCGGTGTCTACTGAACTTCTGGATATCGAGTCTGCGAAAGCTAAAGGCGCGATGATGCTGTTTGGCGAGAAATACGGTGACGAAGTACGTGTACTGTCTATGGGTTCAGTGATTGAAGAGAAAAACTTTTCAATCGAACTTTGCGGTGGTATTCACGTAAAACGTACCGGTGATATCGGTCTGTTCAAAATCACCTCTGAAGGTGGTGTGGCAGCCGGTGTACGTCGTATTGAAGCAGTAACAGGCACTAAAGCAGTTGAAGTTGCGCAAAAAGCCGATCGCGATATCAATACGATTAACGGTTTGCTCAAAGCACAAAAAGACCAGACTTTAGAAAAAGTTGAAGCGTTGGTTGATACTGCATCGAGCTTGCAGAAACAGATCGAACAACTCAATCAAAAACTTGCTAGCCTGCAAGCCGGTGAACTTCTAAGCCAAGTTCAAAGCATTGCAGGTCGTGCAACCTTGATTACAACTGTTGAAAACATGGATGCGAAAGCACTTCGCAACCTGCACGACGGTGTGAAATCAAAATTAGAAAATGCAGTGATTGTTCTTGCAGGTGTAGAGGGTGACAAGGTGAGCTTGATCGCATCTGTGGCAAAAGACTTTACTGCTTCTATTAAAGCAGGTGACATCATCAAACATTTAGCGACTGAGCTAGGTGGTAAAGGTGGTGGTAAACCTGACTTGGCACAAGGTGGCGCGCCACTTAACGAGAAGTTTGCTCCAGTGATGGCAGATTTAACTGCCTGGCTTGCAGCAAAATAAAACTTCAATTTTGTGTAACTGACCCTGATAGGTACATCAGGGTCATGGCTTATATGGAACAACTATGGCATTAATCGTTCAAAAATATGGCGGTACCTCTATGGGTACTCCCGAGCGCATTTTAAATGTTGCTCGTCGTGTAAAGCGCTGGCATGACCACGGCCACAAGGTAGTGGTAGTGGTATCAGCAATGAGTGGCGAAACCAATCGTCTACTTGCTTTAGCGAAGGCCATTACCGAAACCCCTGACCCACGTGAACTAGACCAAATGGTATCTACGGGTGAACAGGTTACGATTTCTATGTTAGCAATGGCGCTGAACTCAATTGGAGTTGAAGCAAAATCACTAACAGGTCGCCAGGTTGGCATGAAAACCGACAGCTCATTCAATAAGGCACGTATCGAATCCATTGATACTGAAGTCCTGAACTCAAATCTGGATGCAGGCCGCGTACTTGTCGTTGCCGGTTTCCAGGGTTTTGATGAACATGGCAATACCACCACTTTAGGGCGTGGCGGTTCTGATACTTCAGGTGTTGCAATTGCTGCCGCACTCAAAGCAGATGAATGCCAGATTTATACCGACGTTGACGGTGTATATACCACCGATCCACGTGTTGCACCAAAAGCAAAAAAAGTTGATCGTATTTCATTTGAAGAAATGCTTGAGATGGCGTCACTCGGTTCTAAAGTCCTGCAAATTCGTTCAGTTGAATTTGCTGGTAAATACCAGGTGCCTTTACGCGTATTATCAAGCTTCGACAATGACAACGATGGCGCATTCGACGAAGAGTTTAAGCAAAACGTTGGTACACTTATTACGACTGAATTGGAAGACAACATGGAACAGCCAATTATCTCCGGTATCGCATTTAACCGTGACGAAGCAAAATTAACTATTTTAGGTGTGCCTGACGAACCGGGTATTGCTTCTAAAATTTTGTGCCCGATTGGTGATGCCAATGTTGAAGTGGATATGATTATCCAGAACGTTGAAGAAGATGGTACAACTGATTTCACTTTTACTGTGAACCGTGGCGAATTAAATAAAGCCAAAGCCATTCTTGAAGCAACTGCTCAAGAAATTGGTGCGCGTGAAGTTGCGACCCGTTCAGATATCGTAAAAGTATCAATTGTAGGTGTAGGCATGCGTTCACATGCCGGCGTGGCAAGCAAAATGTTCACAGCTTTGGCAGACGAAGGCATCAACATCCTGATGATCTCGACGTCTGAAATCAAGATTTCTGTGATCATTGAAGAAAATTATCTTGAACTTGCGGTTCGTTCATTGCATACCGCATTCGGTTTAGACCGTGAACAAGGCGAATCTAGCGCACGTGCTTAAGCGTTAAGACAGAATATTGTCATTGTTTGACAGTATTTTATAAAAGTCTACAAAAATGCAGAGCCACTATAGTTTTTTTTATAGTGGCTCTGTTATATTAAGCCTGAGGATTTTTAACCAGCTGAGATAGATTAAAATCTTTCACCCAGATGACAGAATTTCTATCCAGATCTTATTTTGTAATTTTTGGTTGTGCTTTTTGTTTTACATTCAATAGATTGCAGGTTTTGCATTTTGCAAGGAGAAAAACATGCTGATTCTGACTCGACGCGTCGGGGAAACTTTAATGATTGGTGATCAAGTCAGTGTGACTGTGCTTGGTGTAAAAGGTAACCAGGTTCGTATCGGGGTAAATGCTCCGAAAGAAGTCTCTGTGCACCGTGAAGAGATTTACCAGCGTATCCAGCATGAACGTGCAATGCATGAACATCTTCAACATATCGATCAAGATTACCAACCTTCTTATGAAGATGACAGCCAGACACAAAATAACTTTAATCGTTAATGTTTGTGCGAAGAATAAAGCGGCTTTTGAGCCGCTTTAAATTTGTCTAAATTTTATACAAAAATATTAAATACTTAGATAATTTAAAATAAAACTTAAAGTTCTGCACCCTGCTGTAATGCTGCAATCACCTTTTTTACCGGCCCAAAACTGCGACGATGCTCATCAATCACGCCATGTAAGGCAATCGCTTCAAAATGTGCCTTGGTCGGATAACCCTTGTGCTTGGCAAAGCCAAATTGCGGATGCTTCTGGTCCATCTCGATCATCTGATGGTCACGGGTTACTTTCGCCAGAATACTGGCTGCTGAAATTTCAGCATGCAGTGCATCACCACCCACCACGGCATCACAGCTCATAGCAAGGCCCTGTGGAATCTTGTTGCCATCGACCAATACATGCTCAGGCTGAACTGGCAAAGCTTCTACAGCACGGCGCATGGCCAGCAAAGAAGCTTGCAAAATATTATGTTCATCAATCTCTGCCGCAGAAGCCTCAGCAATGGCCCATGCCAGCGCTTTTTCCTGAATCTCGATAAAAAGTTTTTCACGCTTCTTTTCAGTGAGTTTTTTAGAATCATTTAAACCCTCAATCGGGTTGTTCGGATCCAAAATAACTGCCGCAGCGACCACCGAACCCACTAATGGCCCACGCCCTGCTTCATCTACACCAGCAATCTTCATGTCTATTTTTCCATAAAAAATAGGCTGAACCAGTCAGCCTATTTCAATTTAATCTTGGCTTAGTTTACAGCTTCAGCTACACAAGCGTTAATGGTTTTTGCAACCACATTGCCGACAATCGTCGCACGTGCTGCCGGGTCAATCGCTGCAGTCGCCAAATCTACCGCTGTTACGCTTTGGGGTGCTTTTTCGCTGACACAGCCACAAATTTCAGTCTGGATATTCTGCTTTTGGGTCGTAGTCATTAGACGTGTAGCTGTTTGCCATGCTGGAATATTATTCAGCTCAGTCGTACATTTTGCATTGATCGCGATTTTAAGCGCAGCCCCACCCAGCTGTTGAGTCGTGGTTTGCGTTTCAGGGCTGCCTGTTGTTGCACAAGCCGATAAAACCAAAGTAAGCGGAGCAAGTGCAGCCAATAATTTTTTCACAGATCTGTTCCTTGTTTATTCATATATGAAGCGTGACGCTATTGTGCCGAAATTCACCTGAATAAGAAATCTATAAATCATCCTGAATGTTTAATCTGCACCCAGCCATTTCAATGGATGTTGCATGAAAGCCACCATAGCGTTGCAGATTTGGAATTGCTGGGCTGATTCGCCCTTTGCTAAGGTGCATCCATCTTTGAGGGCAATCGAAAATCACATGGAAAAAGTACAATATTACACGCGCACGGCACAATGGTTGCACTGGATCATGGCAGTTATCTTTATTGCGGCCTGGCTGATTGGTTTTTATAGTGGGAATTTTTTAAGTTATGAGGTCGATGGCAGCTTTAAAGGCGATGTCATCACCCTGCATAAAAATATCGCCACCACCATTATTTTCCTACTGGTTGTGCGAATTTTCTGGCGTTATACCCATCCTGCCCCTGAACTACCGGACACTATGTCATCCCGGATGAAAACTTTGGCACATGCAGGTCATCTGGCTTTGTATTTTATGCTGATTGCTCTACCTGTCACCGGCTGTTTATATAGCTGGAGTCTGGGCTATCCAGCACCAGTGCTATATTTATTTAACCTGCCGGCACTGATTGCAGAAAATCCGGCTGTAACCGCGATCGTAAAACCCCTGCATATCTGGCTTTCCTGGGCAGTTGGCTTACTTTTAGTTGGACATATTTTCGCAGCACTGAAACATCATTTTATCGATAAAGATCATGTACTCAACAGCATGACCCGACAATCCGAATCTTCTAAAAAATAATCTGCAAAACCACACTCAATCAGCTTTCATTGCAAAGCTGATTTTATTTTAAGAACTCGGTCATGCAGCCTTTCAGACTGTTTGCAATAGCCTGTTGCGTGAGTTTTGACTTTACTTCTTCATCCAGAGTCGCTTTCAGTAAAGTGCTTGCCGGAATATCCTTGAGTGCATGCTCACCTACACATGAACAGACATTCTGTTCAAGTTCAGCTTTATTTTTGTCCTGCATAAAATAGGTCGAGGCAGTCCAGAATTTAGATGCTTTCAATTCTTTTGCACATTGGTATTCAATCACGGGTTTTAAAGTACGCTGTGTCAAAGTCATATCCGCATTTGAGCAAGCAGATATCAACACGCTACTGATGAGCAGAATTATATTTTTCAATTTCATATCCATCTATAAAAACAAAGGCAGAGCGTACTCTGCCTGTTATCTAAAAACTTAAACCAGGGCACGGATCTGGTTGATCCATTGCTCTTTTTCAGTATCGGTAATAAAAGAGGCTTCAAATGAGTTAATGGCCAACTGCTTGAGTTCCTCATTGCTTAAATCCAGTGCTTCAGCAATGGCAATAAAATTGTCATTCATATAACCACCAAAATAAGATGGATCATCTGAATTGACTGTAACGTGCACGCCTTGTTGCAAGAGGCGACGGATATTATGCTGCTGCATATCATCCACGACGCAGAGTTTCAGGTTTGACAATGGGCAAACTGTCAGTGGCATCTTTTCTGCGATCAGGCGCTGCATTAACTCCGGATCTTCTTCCGAACGAACCCCATGATCAATACGATTCACTTTCAGTAAATCTAAAGCTTCCCAGACATAAGCTGCCGGACCTTCCTCACCTGCATGTGCTACAACCAAGAAACCTGCTTCACGCGCTTTAGCAAAGACACGTTCAAACTTTGAAGGTGGATGCCCGACTTCACTTGAATCCAGACCGACCGCAATAATCTGGTCTTTATAAGGTAAGGCCTGTTCCAGTGTTGCAAATGCAGCATCTTCACTTAAATGACGCAAGAAACACATAATCAGATGTGAACTGATACCAAGTTTAGTTTTGGCATCATCACAGGCTTTTTGCAAGCCGTTGATCACGGTTGAAAAAGCAACACCACGATCGGTATGGGTTTGTGGATCAAAGAACATTTCAGTATGCACGACCCGGTCTTCAGCACATTTTTCAAAATACGCCCACGCCAGATCATAAAAATCCTGTTCATGAATTAATACAGCAGCGCCGGCATAATAAATATCCAGGAACGACTGAAGATTATGAAAGTTATAGGCCTGTTTAACTTCTTCAACAGATTTATACGGGATGGCAATTTTATTACGCTGAGCGATCGCAAACATTAGCTCAGGCTCAAAAGTGCCCTCAATATGAACATGAAGCTCGGCCTTTGGCAAAGCTCGAATCAACTCAAGACGGTTCATCGCTTCTCCTCATGAAACCTAAAATAATAAAAAAAGGGTGCAAACTGAGTTTACACCCTTTCCAAATCTAGAAAAATTAGCCGCCAAATAGTGCGAATTTAAGCGTCCATAGTACTGCAATAATCCAGACCATATACGGTACAGTTGATGCCTTACCGGTTAACAATTTGATCAGTGCATAGCTGATGAAGCCCATCGCAATACCATCAGCAATTGAATAGGTAAATGGCATAAATACAATGGTTAAAAATGCAGGAACTGCTTCTGTAATATCTTCCCAGTCAATATGCACGATACCTTGAATCATTAAGACACCGACAAATAACAGCGCTGGTGCTGTTGCAAAGCTTGGTACAGACTGTGCCAATGGTGCAAGGAACAAACAGGCAACAAACAGGATACCGACTACAACAGCAGTTAGACCTGTACGGCCACCGGCTGCTACGCCCGCAGAAGATTCAATGTATGGCGTAGTTGAAGATGTACCCAGCGCTGCACCTGCAACAATTGCAGAAGAGTCCGCAAAAAGTGCTTTTTTCAAACGCGGCAGTTTGCCATCTTTCAACAAGCCTGCACGGTGTGAAACACCTACAAGCGTACCGGTTGAGTCGAATAAATCGACCAGGAAGAAGACAAAAATCACGCCAATTAAACTGGCAGTGAACAGACCTTCAAAGCTCATTTGCATAAATGTTGGTGCAATCGATGGCACTGCGCCAACCACACCTTTAAATTCACTCAGACCCAATGCTGCTGAAATACCGGTTAACACCAAAATACTGATGATGATCGCACCACGCACTTTAAAGTGATGCATCACAACAACCAGAAGGAAACCAAATAATGCAAGCAAAACCGATGGTTGTTTTAAATCGCCCAAACCTACCAACGTAGCAGGATTATCCACAATCAGGCCGGCATTTTTCAAAGCAATCAGCGCAAGGAATAAGCCAATACCACCACCGATGGCCAGTTTCAGCGACATTGGAATCGCATTGACAATGGCTTCACGGATTTTGAACATGCTGATCGCAATAAACACAAGACCGGAGATAAACACAGCCCCGAGTGCTGTTTGCCAAGGCACACCCATTCCCAAACAGACGGAATAGGTAAAGAAGGCATTTAAGCCCATGCCTGGTGCAAGTGCAATTGGATAATTTGCAATCAAGCCCATGACTAAACAGCCAATCGCGGCTGCAAGACAGGTTGCTACAAAGACAGCCCCATGATCCATCCCCGTTTCGGACAAAATCATCGGATTGACAATAATGATGTAACACATCGTTAAGAATGTTGTCACACCGGCAAGAACTTCTGTACGGAAACTGGTTTTGTTTTCACTCAGTTTAAACAGACGTTCAAGCATACTTTCTGAAGATGGATTAGGAGTCGTCATGACCTAGCCCCTATTGAGTAAACTTTATGCTTTAAGCAAGCCGTCAAATAAATGAAATTTTATAAAAAAATTCATCAATTTTAAGGATGTGTTAGCAACGAATATGCCAGCATAGCCATTTGACGGGTTAAAATGTTGGAACAGCTTACAGCCCCAGGGCTATGCTATAAAAACCCAAAAAAAATCTAAACAAAAAAGCTGCATAACCTTTATGCAGCTTTATTTTCTCGATTTAAATCAAATGCTTAACAAGATGAATTCTGCTTCATCCTGATCGTTGGCAAATTATAACACATTGATTTCTTATTGCTTATTTGATTTTACACTTTATTAGAAATTAATATATTCCAGGTGAATATTTAAAAAATTTTATTATATTTATTATGTTTTTAATTTTACTAATCCAGCCCAATTGGCGGGAGGAAGATATATAACCTGCTTAATGTCGATGCCGATTGGATTCCAGCAATTTGCTTGAATCACGTCCATCGTTCAAGACATGACGGATCTTTTCATATTTTCTGATTTCTGACTGTTTATGGACACAAAATCCTAATAAACTGATCATTAAGGCAAAAACAGGGATAGCATATATTTTCATTTTTATTATGCTGCTTTGTAACACTATGCAATTATGCTAACAAAAAACCTAACAAACTTGTGACATAGTTTACATTTAACCCGATAGAAGGCATTTATTTATCTTCTAAAGATTAATTTTATGTCGTTTTATTTATTAATACTTAATTAGGGTGTGTTGACACTTTTAGCTTAAAAAAATAGCGAAGTAGTAAAATCAAATCGCCAAACCCAATTTTACTATTCGCTATGCCTCGTAC
>NZ_JAMXXL010000038.1:0-24215 GCF_024129685.1 Acinetobacter lwoffii
TAGACGGAAACGATTTGGTCTAAGAATGAATTTAATTGCTGGAATGGTGAACTGGACGCTCTTAAATTAACTTTCGCAAGAGATCTATTATATTTTTATAATTGATTGTTACATTGAAATCGTTTAAAAATAGCGGGTCTTAAAACAAAAACAAATGTTTAAAGTCATTATGATGAAATCATCATTTTAAATCTCCTTATTTTAATGAATAGTGAAAAGACATTTTTATGGGATCTATGAATCATCCATTCCCCATGCATATCTTTCGTGCCTATGACATACGCGGTAAAGTCAGTCTATTAGGTGCCGGGATCATTGATGCAATTGCCCACGGTTTAGCCCAGCAGTATCAGACTGCGGGACAGACACGTGTCGCCATTGGTTATGATGCACGCATCAGTAGTCCGGCTTTTGCCGACACGATTGCCCGTATTTTTAAAGATTATTCGCTGGAAGCCACTATTGTAGGTTGTTGTTCCAGCCCAATGCTATATTTCACCGCACGCCAGTTTGATGGCAATGGCATTATGGTCACTGCCAGTCATAATCCTAAAGAAGATAATGGTATTAAATGGATTATTGATGGTGAACCACCTTGTCCTGAGATGATTCAACAGGTGGCCCAACTGGCAAAGTCACATTGCGATAGCCAGCTAATTACTTTAGCTGAACTGCCGCATCAGATTATTCCAGAGTTTTGCCTGCAGTATCAGCAGGGAATATTAGAAGATATTCAATTAAAGCGCTCATTTAAAGTGATTCTGGATGGTCTGCATGGCTCAGCCGGACGTTGTGCTGACTTGGTACTCAGAAAAATGGGCTGTGAAGTGATTGCTTTACGTTGTGAGGCGAATGGACATTTTCCGGATCATGCGCCGGATCCTTCGCAAGACAAACATCTTGAGACTTTACGTCAAACCGTCATGCAACAGCAGGCTGATCTCGGTATTGCCTTGGACGGTGATGGCGATCGCTTGGTTCTGATTGATGAACAGGGTCAGATTATCACAGCCGATCAGTTATTATGTCTGTTTGCCGAAATTTGCCTAAGCGATTCAGCACCACGCCAATTTGTTTATGATGTGAAATGTTCAACTCTGGTTCGCGATACAGTGCAACGTCTGGGCGGGGAACCGGTGATGATTCGTACCGGCAGTTCATTTCTCAGAACTTATCTGAACCACTCTCAGCATCAGGCGATTTTTGGTGGGGAATATGCCGGACATTATGTCTTTAATGATGGTCGCGGCTGGGGCTATGATGATGGCCTCTATGCAGCGCTCAGAGTCATGGAATATCTCGACCAAACGGGGCAAACTCTCGCGCAGGCCTTGGCGGCTTATCCAAAACGACATGGTACTGAAGATCTTTATATTTCAACGCGTCAAGTACGTCCTGTTGAGCTTTTAAACTTCGTTGAACAACAATCCGCAAGAATTAATGCGCAAATCAGTAAAATTGATGGGATACGTCTTGATTTTGAGGATGGTTTTGGCATCATTCGAGCATCCAATACAGGTGAGTATTTCACAGTGCGCTTTGATGCCAATAATGCCCAAGGTCTAAATGAAATTCGTCATCTGTTTGTAGCCATGTTGCGTGACCGTTATCCAGAGATCGCTCAAGACATTTTAGATGCTCAATAAGGAGAGGCGAATGTCAAATCAACAAACAGGCATCGACAAAGCACAGATTTTGACAGAAGCTTTGCCGTATATTCAACGCTTTGCGGGTAAAACCCTGGTGGTAAAATACGGCGGTAACGCGATGACCGACCCTGAGCTGGAAAGTTCATTTGCACGTGATATCGTATTATTAAAAACAGTCGGTATTAATCCGATCGTGGTACATGGTGGTGGCCCGCAAGTCGATTCCATGCTGAAACAGCTGGGCCGCGAATCAGACCGTATTGACGGCATGCGCGTGACTGATCCTGCGACCATGGAAGTAGTCGAGATGGTACTTGGCGGTAGCGTTAACAAATCTATCGTGAACCTGATTAACCAGCATGGTGGTCGTGCGATTGGTCTTACCGGTAAAGACGGCAACCTGATTCGTGCGCAAAAGCTGCTGATGGAAAAAGTGGCTGAAGATGGTTCAGTTGAGCAAATTGATCTGGGTCTGGTCGGTGAAGTCGTTGGCGTGAAAACCGATGTTCTGGAAATGTTTACCAATAGTGACTTTATTCCAGTCATTGCCCCGCTAGGTGTCGATGAAGAAGGCAATACCTATAATATCAATGCTGATTTGGTCGCTGGTAAAGTCGCTGAAGCCCTAGGTGCAGAAAAGCTGATTCTACTCACCAATATCACCGGTGTCTTGGATGAAAATAAAAACCTGTTGACTGGTTTGACCACTCAAGAAGTCGATCGTCTGATCGAAACTGGCGTGATTTATGGCGGCATGATTCCAAAGGTCGGTTGTGCGCTGGATGCGGTAAAAGGCGGCGTCGTAAGTGCACATATCGTGGATGGCCGTGTACCTCATGCCAGCTTACTAGAAATTTTCACCGATCATGGTGTGGGCACCCTCATTACCAATCGTGCCAATCCGCATCGTTCTTAAGCCAATTTTTGCGAAAAAGAGTCTCAATAGAGACTCTTTTTTATTTGGATTTCTTATAGCCACCTATTTGAAATGACTGGGACAGTCATGCACAATAAGCTTCTAAGTAAATAGAGAGCTGAAACCAGACCATGTGCCAACTGCTCGGAATGAATTGTGCCACCCCGACGGATATTACTTTTTCTTTTCGCGGGTTTTCCCAGCGGGCGGGCATTACCTCTGATCATGCGGATGGTTTCGGGATTGCTTTCTTTGAAGATAAAGCCTGCCGTCTGTTCGTCGATAACCAGTCCGCGATTGAATCACCGATTGCCGAGCTGGTACGTAATTATCCAATCAAATCACGCAATGTGATTGCCCATATCCGTAAAGCGACCCAAGGCAAAATTAATCTGGAAAACTCGCATCCTTTTAGCCGTGAACTTTGGGGGCGGCAATGGATTTTTGCCCATAATGGCGATTTATATGATTATTTTCCTGAACTGTCAGGGCGCTTTACCCCAGTCGGAAATACCGACAGTGAGCGTGCCTTCTGTTACCTGCTGGATCAACTGGTGAAACGCTTTGGCTATCATGAGCCGAAACTGGATCAGGTTTTCGATCTTCTAGCTGAAATTTCACCTGCAATCGCGGAGCATGGCACCTTTAATTTCTGCCTGTCGAATGGTCAGGCGCTGTTTAGCTATGCGATTACTAAACTCCACTGGCTGGTACGTGAATACCCGTTTAGACCGGCTCAGCTGATTGATATTGATGTCGAAGTGGACTTTAGTCAGGTCACGACCCCTGAAGATCGCGTCGCAGTGATTACCACTGAACCATTGACCCAGAATGAAGAATGGACTGCCTTCCAGCCCGGTGAAATGATCCTGTTTCAGCATGGGGCGAAAGTACGTTCTCAGTTGACGCATGTTGAACGTCTGGAACGTGAACGTCTTGATCCTTCCTTAAAACGCGTCACGCGAGCTGATCAATATTGAAATGCGATTAAAGACGGAGTTTAAACTCCGTTTTTTTATATTTAAAAAATAAGAAAAAATCTAAGAATAAATAAAGGTTTATTGCGGATTTTGGTTAATTAATATCTTAGCCTTTTACTCAGGATAAATTATTTTTAATTATATATAACAGAAACTTAAAATGAAAAAGCCGGATTTAGGCGGAAAGCCGACTAATTTGCTTCATTTTTATTTGAATCAATACGCTATATGCTCATTTTCACGTTATAAGTCCTTAATATTTATAGGTGGTCGTAATGAAAATGAAATGGGTTCCAGATTATAATACTGGTATCGATGTGATTGACGATCAGCACAAACGAATTCTCGATTATATCAACGAAATTGATGGAATTGATGCCAATACCGAGCGTGCCCGTATTAAACAGATTCTCGACAATATTATTGATTATACCCAGTCGCATTTCACCTTTGAGGAATCTCTTCAGGAAGAAGCCGGCTATAAATATCGGGTGCCGCATAAACGTGTGCATGACCTGTTTATTAAAAAAATCGAGTCTTATCGTGACCGTTTTGAACTGGGACAGTCCATTGAATCAGAGCTGCACGAAGTATTATCGAAATGGCTGATTAACCATATTCAGCACGATGACGCCGATTATGTCGGTGCCGTGAAAGAAAATATGATGGGGATCATCAAGGAAAAAGAAAAGAAAACAGGTAAAAACTGGTTCGCTCGTTTCTTCTCATAATAAAAGACGTAACGAGATAACAAAAATTAAAATCTAATTATAATTTTTGCGCAGCAAATCACTGTCATAGTGGTTTGCTTTTTGTTTTTGATTTTCACCGCTTCACAAGGCAAAATAGCGCTAGATTTTTATAGGAATGCATCATGCAGGACAATGCTATGTCAAAATGGTTATCGCCGCTGATGGCTTTCTGTTTATCGTTTATTATCATCGCGACGCTCGCACCGATAACCGGTATACAGATTGATCGTCAGCTGGATTTCTGGATGCTCTGGTTAGCCACCATGCTGATTCTGGCGCTTCCAGTCTGCTACTTGGAAATTGCTTTGGCCAAGCGCTCCAAAACAACGCCATTACAGGCGCTGTCGACGCTGACCCGTGAAGCGGATGCGTCACAGAAATGGCGTATTGTTGGCTGGTTAAGTGTGATTTTTATTCCGTTTTTGGCCGGTGCCATGCTGAACAATGCCAGCAATGTTCTGGCGGTTGCTGCAATTGATCTTGCACCGAATCTTCTGTTGATTGGATTGGTGATAGCTGCTTTAGCCTTGTCACTACTGCCACGTCAAATTTTATTAGTGGTTACAACGATTGGTGTATTGGCGTCTCTGGTTCTGGCCAATGTGATGGGAACTGCGCTACCTGCATGGCAAGTCACGCCAGTCGAGTTCTCGGAATGGGGCAATGCCACCGTATTGGCTTTGGTCGCAAGTGGTCTGGGCATGGGCTTGTACTGGCAATCTAGCCTGAGCGCTGTACAACAACAGGATGTCGCCAGCAAGACGGTATTGCCGATCTGGATTGCGCAGCTCGTTGCTGTCATTGCATTTACTTTCTTTGCCGTACAAGCACAAATTCCTGCATTTACTCTGGTCGCAGCAATGGTGGCAGCTGCCGCATTAATTCTGCAAATGGCACGTGAACAATTACAGCAACGCCAGCTTCATCCTGCAATTCAATGGGCAATTGTGGTGGCGGTCACGCTGATCTGGGCTATTCCAAATCTAAGCCCAATTTTCAATGTGGTCTTGCTCGTCTGGGGCTTATTGATTTGTTTGATCTATGCATTATTTGCTGGCTGGATCATGAAGATCAGTCATTTGCGTAAATCAATGAATTTCAGCTCTGAAGCGTTTTATAACATCTGGCGTATTGCAGTGCGTGTAGTGTTGCCGGTGGGGATTATTCTGGCAATCATTGCTGTATTAGGACAATTCGTCTGATGAGTGAGGCGATGATTTGGGTGGCATATGCGACGCCAGAAAAACAATTTCATCTAGCCGTGTCATTTCAGCCTGGCATGACGGCACTGGACGCGATTGAGCAAAGTGGAATCCGTGAGCAGGTCGACTTGCCTGAACTGTTATCTCTGGGCATTTTTGGCGTGCGCTTGCAAGATCAGCAGCAGCCACTGGCAGCAGGTGACAGGGTGGAAATTTACCGAGCACTGACCATCAATCCTAAAGACATCCGACGTAAACGCGCCGAGAAAAATCCGGTGGGTCGTTATGCCAGAGGCAATCTTTTAAAAAAGCTGAAACCATCTTCCGAATAGAGAGCGGCTTGAATGAGCAGTAGTTTCAATGATCTGCTCAATCAATCAGCTTAATTAAAAAAGCCCCTGATGATTCAGGGGCTTTTTCATGTGAAACCGACTATAGTGGAGGAGCATTTAAAATCGCTTCTTTTGATCCTGGTAAGCCGGGTTGAGATTCTGGAATCGTCTCCAGACCTTCAACACGTTCTACGATACCAGACTGGTTAAAGTAGATTTTCAAATGCTGGCCTTGGGCTGCCGGGATCTTGGCTTTTTTAGCGTAGGTTCCTGGGGTATAGTTATAGATGTAGTCCCAACGTAAAGGATTCAGTGGATCGCTTACTGTTGGACTGCCCAGTAAGAAACGCACCTGTTGATGGCTCATTCCTACCTGAATTTTAGCGGCTTGTGCTTGGGTTAAAGGGGTTCCTTGTGGAATATCTACTTTATAAACACCTAATGTCGAACAGCCGACGAGCAATGAAGTGACGAATAACGTCAACATGATTTTTTGCATTTTGCTAAACTATCCCAAATTAATTATGATGCATTTGATCCAAGGATAGATCATACTGCATCTAAACTTTGTTGCATATTCCAACTTTGATTTTGTTGAGAGACCTTTTTACATGACTATTTCAAACCAAGATTTACGAAAAGCTGGACTGAAAGTTACCCTTCCACGAATTAAAATATTAGAATTACTAGAAAATTCAAAACAACATCATTTAAGTGCGGAAGATATTTACAAGACTTTACTCGATCAGGGCGAAGATGTAGGTTTAGCAACTGTGTATCGTGTGTTAACGCAGTTTGAAGCAGCGGGCATCATCGAACGTCATAATTTTGAAAATAATCATTCAGTTTTTGAAATTATGCAGGAAGATCACCACGATCACCTAGTATGTTTAAATTGCAGCAAAGTTGTTGAATTTATTAATGACACGATTGAAAAAGAGCAGCATGATGTTGCTGAAAAATTTGGTTTTGAATTAACCGGTCACTCACTGAATCTGTATGGTTATTGCGATGCGCCTGCCTGTCAGGAAGTGTTCCGTAAAAAATAATTTGAGCTTTGGTTCAAACATAAAAAAACAGGCTTCATGCGAAGCCTGTTTTTTTATGCCTTCAAGATGATCAGGACTGACCATCAAAGGTAATATTGGAATGCGCACGTAATAAGTGGCTGCCACCTTCTTCTGACAGCTTGATTTGCAGACGCAAATCATTAGGTGAATCCGCATGTTTCAGCGCATCTTTATAGCTGATCTGTTTGGCTTTATACAGATCATAGAGCGCCTGATCGAAGGTCTGCATGCCCAGTTCACGGGAACGCTTCATCAGATCCTTGATCTCATGCACATCACCTTTACGAATCAAGTCGGCAATCAGTGGTGAGTTAATCAGAATCTCAATCGCTGCACGGCGACCATTACCATCGATGGTTGGAATCAGTTGCTGTGCCACAATGGCTTTCATGTTCAGGGACAAGTCCATGAACAGCTGATTATGTCGGTCTGCTTCGAAGAAATGGATAATCCGGTCAATCGCTTGGTTGGCGTTGTTGGCGTGCAGGGTAGCAAAGACCAGATGACCGGTTTCGGCAAAGGCAATCGCATAATCCATGGTTTCACGTGAACGGATCTCACCGATCAGAATCACGTCTGGTGCCTGACGCAGGGTATTTTTCAGGGCAATTTCAAATGAATCAGTATCGATGCCGACTTCACGCTGGGTGATAATACAGCCCTTATGCTGGTGAATAAATTCGATCGGATCTTCAATGGTAATGATATGACCTTTGGAATTTTCATTACGATAACCGACCAAAGACGCCAGCGAGGTTGATTTACCGGTACCCGTTGCCCCGACAAAAATAATGATGCCACGTTTGGTCATCGCCAGTTCTTTTAGAATCGGCGGTAACTTGAGTTCATCCATCGTGGGAATAACAGTTTCAATCCGACGCAGCACCATCCCCGGTTGATCTCGTTGCTGAAAGGCACTGACACGGAAGCGGGCACTTTTATCCGGCGTGCTGATGGCAAAGTTACATTCACGACTGTCAGCAAATTCTTTACGCTGCTTTTCGGTCATGATGGAATGGAGCAGTTGTCCTACTGCCGCACCGGGTAATTTTACCGAACCAATCGGTAAAATCTGCCCATTAATCTTGATGGACGGTTCGACATCGGCAGTAATGAACAGATCCGATGCTTTTTTCTCCACCATATAATCGAGTAAGCCGTTAAAATCCATGTATATAAACCCCAATACAATTCAATTTTTTTATAAAAATGCTTCTGGCTGTTTGGCTGCAGTACGTGCAACTTGCGGGCTGATCAAACCTTTGGACACTAGCGTTTTTAGTGTCTGATCCAGCGTGGTCATGCCATAGTTGGCACCGGTCTGAATTGCTGAGTACATTTGTGCGACTTTGTTTTCACGGATCAGGTTACGGATCGCCGGAATACCGATCATTATTTCATGCGCTGCGACACGCCCACCGCCATTTTTCTTCAGTAGAGCCTGTGAAACTACGGCTTGTAGGGATTCAGATAACATGGCGCGTACCATGTCTTTTTCTTCGGCAGGGAATACGTCGATCACACGGTCAATGGTTTTGGCCGCTGAGGTGGTATGCAGCGTACCAAATACTAAGTGACCGGTTTCTGCGGCAGTTAATGCCAGACGAATGGTTTCAAGGTCACGCATCTCACCGACCAGAATAATATCCGGGTCTTCACGCAGTGCCGAACGCAATGCTTCATTAAAGCCATGCGTATCACGATGCACTTCACGCTGGTTAATCAGACATTTCTTGGACTGATGCACAAATTCGATTGGGTCTTCAACGGTCAGAATGTGGTCATAGCGGTTGTCATTAATATAATCCAGCATCGCCGCCAAGGTGGTTGATTTACCCGAACCGGTTGGACCTGTGACCAGTACCAGACCACGTGGATATTCACAGATATCTTTAAAAATCTGTCCCATGCCCAGATCTTCAAGCGTCAGGACTTTAGAGGGAATGGTACGGAATACTGCACCGGCACCGCGGTTCTGGTTAAATGCGTTGACACGGAAACGCGCCACGCCAGGCACTTCAAAAGAAAAGTCAGTTTCCAGATTTTCTTCAAAATCACGGCGTTGCTTGTCGTTCATAATATCGTACACCAGTTTGTGTACTTCTTTATGTTCCAGTGCAGGCAGGTTGATGCGACGAACTTCCCCATCGACACGAATCATTGGCGGTAAGCCCGCAGACAAGTGTAAATCCGACGCACCATTTTTAGCAGAAAATGCCAACAATTCTGTGATATCCATAAGGTCCCCGAGTTCATTAAAATGTTAATTATTTTGATAGAATAATAAGGCTTTCCCACAGCTTAACCAACACTTAGTTCATGGGCAAGGGAAAAAAAGATGAATGAAATGAGAACCCCATCAATGAATATGTTGCAACAGTCACGAAATCAGGTCTTAGTGCAAATTGAAACTGCCTGTGTTGAGGCCGGCCGCGAAGCAGATGCGGTGCAACTGCTTGCCGTTTCCAAGACCCAGCCGAGCAGCGTGCTGGCAGAGATGTATCAGGCCGGGCAACGTGCTTTTGGTGAAAACTATTTGCAGGAAGCGCTGGAAAAAATCACGGCACTGAAAGAGCTGGAGATTGAGTGGCATTTTATTGGACATGTGCAGCGCAACAAAACCAAGGCTCTGGCAGAAAATTTTGCCTGGGTACATGGAGTCGATCGCCTAATTATTGCCGAGCGCTTATCAAATCAGCGTGGAGATGATCAGCCTGCACTAAATATCTGTATTCAGGTGAATATTGATGGTCAGGATACCAAAGATGGTTGCCAGCCGGCAGAAGTTGCAGATTTAGTGGCACAGATCAGCCAACTACCGAATGTGCGTTTACGTGGCCTGATGGTGATTCCAGCACCGAATAATCCTCAATCCTTTGGTGATGCCAAAGTTTTATTTGATGCAGTCAAAGTTCAGCATGCACATCCTGAAGATTGGGATACTTTAAGTATGGGCATGTCTGCGGATATGACCGAAGCGATTGCTGCGGGTTCTACCATGGTTCGTGTTGGCACAGCCCTATTTGGTGCACGGCCTAAAAAAGATGTATAAACTACTAATGTCAGTTTTTTGCAGCAAAACGTTATCGCAGGGTATTGGATAACGCTTTTTTTCTGGCTGGTTCGAGCCATTTAGCCATCAGCCAGGCAAAGACTATTATGCCGAACATGCTCGTAAGCAAGGCTAAAACTGCTCCACCCAGACCATAGCCTAAAGTTGCCGGAATACAGCCCAAAATAAATAAAAGTAAGGGGAAATGGGTGACATACAAGGTATAGGAAAAGTCTGCGGATTGAACCCAGACCGCATGATAATGACTGCGTTGATACTGGAGCTGTACCAGCCAGCAGCTAAAGGCCAGACCCACACAGAAATTAAAAGGGGTGAAATTCGCAGCGCGGTATTGCTGGGTTTCATCGATCATCTGAAACTGGTAAGCATCAAAACAGGCAATTAGAAATGCCAAGCCGACTAGGGCTAATTTGACCGATTGTAAGCGGTTTAAAAAACGTAGCTGGATATATCGAAATGAACAGGCAAAGGCACTAAGCCAGACCAGAAAATAAATAAAAAACTGGATGTTCAGTAATGACAGTATAGCCAGAACCATAAAAAATCCGATTTTGGCGATTTCCGAATTTTTTAAAAAAGGTAGGAATCCGGCCAGCACATAAAACCACACTTCATAGCTCAGGCTCCAGAGTGCAGCATTGGCTGAAACCGTTGGTGTTACAAAGCCATTCAAAAATAGCAGCGAACCAAAAAATTCCATCATGTCTACATTATAGTCAGTCCGGATCATCATGCCAAAACTGTGTTGAAAAGCATGAGTATGGCTGGCAAATAATAGTGGAGCGAGTAGATAGAGAACCAGGGTCAACCCCATGGCAAACAGAAAGGGTGGTAAAATTCTGCTGCAACGCTGTCGAGCATAACGGTGCAGATTGAACTGACCATGCTGATGAATGTTGTGCTGGATCGAATAGCCGATCAGATAGCCACTTAAGGCAAAGAAAATCATGACTGCAGCCTGTCCAAGCAGGCGTATCCATGAATAAATGCTGGTATCGAAAGGCGCAATAAATGCCTGAAAGCAATGACTGAATAACACCACAATGGCACTGATACCCCGTAGGCTCTCAAGCTGTAAGCTGAAATAGGGCGAGAGCGTGTTCGGGGCAGAGTGAATCATCGCTAACCTATAATCTGAATGGTACTGGCGCCTGCACCAACAGGCTTGACCTGGATCTGTACTGGAATCCGTTCATGCATTTCCTGAATATGTGAGATTACGACCACTTTACGTCCCTGACTTTGTAACTGATCAAGTGCATTCATCACCATATGTAATGAAGATGCATCAAGGGTGCCAAAACCTTCATCGATAAAAAGGGATTCTATTTTCATGGAGCCTGAAGCCATATTGGCAATTGCTAAAGACAAGGCAAGGGCGGTCAAGAATGACTCACCCCCAGAAAGCGATGAAACAGAACGGGTTTCACCATCCATATCATGGTCAATAATGGCAAGACTGAGTGAGTTGTCTAAACGTTTTAAGGTGTAACGCTGAGACAGCATCGCGAGTTGCTGATTGGCAAATTCAAGCAAAATATCAAGGTTATATTGCTGCGCATAATCACGGAATTTTTTGCCTGTGGCATCCCCCATAAGACTGGAAATTTTATTCCAGCGATATTCTTCAGTTTGAATTTGCTGAATTTGTTCAGCAAATTGTTTTTGCTTATCTAGGTTCGAGTAGTGAACATCTAACTTGGTCTTAAGTTGGTCACGCTGTTCTTGTCGCTCTGCTAAAGCTTTAAGGTTCAGTTCAATGGCACGCTCAATCTGTAAGATTTGTACTTCAGGTTGAGTTTGTAAATGTTGTGCGAGCAGATGTTGTGTGGTTTTCAGGGCGGATGCTGCATCGACCAAGGCATGTTCGATATCTTTAATATGTTGACGTAGTTTTTGAGTTTCTTCAGTTGAAATGAGGCTTAATTGTGAAATCAAAGCATGATTAAAATCTAAATTTTGATTTAACCAGTGTTCGATTTCTAAAACACAAGCATGATGCTGTGTTTCAAGTTGAGCCAACTGAATTTTGAGTTGATCAAGCTGCCGTTGTTGGCTATCAAATTGTTGACGAGCTGTTTCGAAACTTTGTTGTATTTTCTGATATTGCAGCTGTAAATTTTTACGCTGTTCATCGTGTTGAGTCAGCCATTCATGTGGTTTATCGACCCAAGTTTGAGTCATCTCAAAAATAAGCTGAACGGCAAGTTCCTTGTTCTCTTGTCCTTGACGCTCAAATTCAATTTTATCTTTTTCAGCGAGTTCAATCTGATTATTTTTAGCTTGTATCTCGTTATTTTTTTGAGCGAGTAGTTGAGCTTTCTCATTCAGTTGCTGATTTAAAGTCTCAAGATTCTGCAACAGGTGCTGACGCTCATGCAATTGTTGCGCAATGTGTTGTGCAACAGTTAAGGTTTGCTTATGCCAAGCATTTCGTTGCTCAGCAGTGAGCAGGTCTAGAAGGTATTGAATATTCTGTTCAGCTTGTTGAACGATCGACAGTTGTTGTGATATCTGCTGAATATTTTGGGTTAAATTCCGTTGTGTTTTTTCAACCTCATCGAGTTGTTTGATATTTTCCTCAAGTGTTATTTTTTCTTGTTGCAGGATTTGATTGACTTGAAGCAATTGTTGTTCAATCTGTTCAGATTTTTGGGTTAAGTCTATTTGAATTTGGGCATTTTTGAAGCTTTGATAAAGTGCCTGTTCATGCTGTTGATGTTGAATATTTAAATCATCGAGACGTTTTTGCTGCTCGCTCAAAGATGCTGTTTGCTGTGTGTGTAATTGCTGACTCTTTTGCCAAGCATTAAAACTGTCTTGTTCGATTTGAATCGCTTGCTGCTCTTGTTGCTCTTGCAAATTGACGAGTTTACTCGATAGTGCAGAAAGGTCAGTTTTAAATGGATGATGTAAACTACCACAGACTAAACATGCTTCTCCATCAATCAATTGCTCGCGTAATTTCTCAATATTTTCAGCATGTAATAAGCGCTGTTGTTGCAGCATGCGTTGTAAGTTTTCACGTTCAAGTTTATGGGTTTGGTATTGCTGTTCTTGCAAATCAACTTGGATTTTACTTTGGGCACTCTGCTGTGCGAGCGCATTGCACGTTGTTTGCAGTTGATGCTGTTCAGAGCGTTGTTGTAGCCATTGTTTAAATTGATTTTGAATTAAACTAAATTGATGTTGTTGCTCCAAATTTTTTGCCTGATCGCGACGAAGTTCTAATAGTTGGTGATCAATTTTTTGGTCATCGCCATACTGTTGTTGTAGTGATTCCAATTGCTGCTTTTTCTGACTTAAATCGGTTCTAGCAGAAGCAATATCGCCATATTGTTTTTCAAAACTTTGGTAATGCTGAATAAATCGTTGTAACTGTGTGAGATGCGCAGAAAGTCCATCATCTAAACTGCTTAGTTGCATCGTTTGATTCAACTGTTCGGTTTGTTTTTGCTGATCTGACTTGAATTGCGCTAATTCCTTGTGTAGCTGAGTTTGTACAAGGATTAAGGGCTGTAACTCTTTTTGAAACTCGTCCAATACAGATTTTGCTTTAACAAACTGTTTACCAATGAATTCACGTTCTTGAATACAGTGACGGACTTGGTCAATACGGTGCTGATGGGTGTGTTCAAAATGCTGTAGCGCTTTGAGTTGTTCATCAATCTGTTTAAATGCAGTCTGTTTTTGCTCAAAAACTTGCTGAATGGTATGAAACTGTAGTTCAGTACTTTGAATTTGAGATTTTAACCGAGCTAATTCTGTTTGTGTTTTTTCTTGCTGGATCATACTTGGACGGATGGATGCAAAAACTTCGAGTTGTTTTAGACGGCCACGTTCTGTATTCAGTAAATCAAATTTTTGTTGTTGCTCCACATGCTGACGCTGTCGTTGCTGAACATCATTTTCCAGCTTTTGCTTTTGTTCAAACCATCGCTGGTTTTTTTCGAGTGCCGATTTTTCTTGTTCTAATTTTTTGTATTCAGTACAGATTGTATTGAATTGATCGCTTATAGTCGCTAAATCTTCTTCCGACAAAGTTTCAATATCACCGAGTCTGACTTCTAAAGCTTTGCGCTGATTGGCGATTTCCTTGGTTTTTTCATATGCCAATTGACCAATTTTGCCAAAAATACTGGAGTTGGTCAGATATTCGAGCAGTTCACCACGTTCAGTATCCCGTGATTTTAAAAATGCGGTCACTTCAGATTGAGCCAATAAAACGGCACGGGTAAATTGCTCAAAACTCAGCTGAGTAATTTGTAGAATTTTAGCTTCTACCGCTTTGGCTTTATCGGCAAGAATATTGCCATCACTCAGACATTTCAGTGAACGTTGCACACTTTGCAATTTGCCTGTGGGATTTTCACGTGCACGTTTAATTTCCCAGCGAGCTGAATATACTTTTTGATCTTGTGCAACAAAACTCAGTTCGGCAAAACCAATGCCTGTACCGCGACGCAAAACAGTCAATGGGGAATTGGTGAGAAGTTCAGAACCATCGATATCAGTCAGTTTGCCATCGCTATCTTTTAAACGAGGTACACGATTGAACAGTGCCAAACACATTGCATCCAGAATCGTGGACTTTCCGGCACCTGTTTTACCGACAATTGCGATTAAGCCTGCACTGGCAAGTGGATTGCTTTCAAAATCAATAAAATGTTCACCTGCAAGCGATGCCAAATTTTTTATACGAATAGATAAAATTTTCATGGCATATCCTTATGGTGTTTCATTAGCATCAATACTTTTTTCCGCCTCAATAATCAGGCTGAGGAAATCTTTCAGCACCGAATCATCGGCGCTGTAACCCTGTTTGAGCCAAAGCTGTTCAAATAGTCTTTTGGGTGTTGGCGGCTCTAAATGGATCTTCTGAGCTTGTGCATCATCAAGATTAATAGCTTGATATTGACGTGAAATGCGCACCAGTCGATAGCGGTTCGGCGGAAGTGCATCTTCAAAAGTTTGTCTTAAATTGGGTGGAGGTGGCGTTGCCGTATGATATTCAATATCGATATATTCACGTTGATCAATTGCTTCAATTTCCCCATGTTCAAGGGTTCGAATCTGCTCAAAGATTTCATTGAGTTCACCACGAAGTCGATGCAGGCTTACACTGCGTGGAATAAGCAAAGCTTCAAACTGAAAACGTGCCTCATCTTCTAATTGAGGGTCAATTCTGACTTCAACTATTTGATGCTTATAATTAATCTCACTAAATGACAAAGGGATTGGGGAACCACTATAACGAATATGCGGCTGACCGACTTTTTGTGGTTTATGCAAATGCCCCAGCGCGACATAATCAATCACATCATCAAACAGCGCCGTCGACAGGGCCTCTTCATTGCCAACAATAATTGGACGTTCGGAGTCTGAGGTCTCACCACCTTGCATGTGCACATGTGACATTAAAATCAGTGCCTGATGTGGCTGTTTGCGTGCTTTGGCTTCGGCAATCAGTTGTTGATGCAGATAACTGATCGCGTTCTGGCTAGTACTGGTATGTTCATTCAGTCCGGTAATTTCAGCACTGCGTAAATAAGGCAGGGTCAGACACCAAGCGATGATATTTTTATCCTGATCATAAATAGGAATAAGCAGCCGATCCAGATTCAGGGTATTTTCTGCAGTGCGGCCTACAATTCCCACTGCTTTGGCATTAAATTTGGCCAGCAAGGGTTCAACCTGCTCAATCCGGTAACCGGAATCATGATTGCCTGCAATCATCAGGGTCTGCATATGTGGCGCCAGATCGTGGGCATCGGCCAGAAACTGGTATAGCTGTCTTTGCGCACTGGAAGCGGGATTGATCACATCAAAAATATCGCCGGCAATCAGCAAGGCATGCGGTTGCTTTGCTTTAATTTGCTCAAGTAGCCAAGTCAAAAACTGCGCATGTTCAAATTCACGGTCATGGTTATGGAAAAATTGTCCCAGATGCCAATCGGAAGTGTGAAGAAAATGAACTGCCATGTAATGAACCCCAAGATATCTGCCTTGCTACTATAGGAAAAAGCACAGGTAAAAATCTACTTGAAATCGATATTTCAGTGAATTGTTTGTGATTTGGAGGCTGAATTTATTTTGATCAGTATGGATATTAATGGACGGTTGTATCCAGATCATCAGATATTAAAGGTTCTGCAAGCCCTCAGATTTTAGAAATAGGGATTTTAAAAAATAAAAACCGACGATTCGAGTGATGATGAAATCGTCGGTCAAATTTGTGTTACATGAAGATTTTGGCTGCTATTCAAAATTTCCCTGTACACTGGACTTATTGCTTTAGCTCTAAAGGTCAGCAAAAATTCGTGGATGCCAGTCCAAATTTTTGTACCTTGTACCCTATATAACGTCACCCTGTAGTGGATGGTTGACAATAAAATGAAAAAAAACCTGATTTTTTTTATACTAGCTTGTTGAAGATCACTGAGTCATGCATATGTTGCCACTAAGTCGTTATTTTATCTGGTTTTTCGTTATATGTTTTATTTTTACCTGTATTTGCGGTGTACTGGCAGCCTTGCTGCCGATGGGCATGGGTGCAGTTTTGACGATTGTTCCGTATCTGGTGGCCATGATTTGGGTGCTTTTTAAATTTCTAAAACAGCAAAAACGTGCGCCGACCCAGGCAGAGCGTAAAAAATTCACTCTCGGTTTTAGCCTGATTTACTGGGGATATAATTTATTATTTCTCTTGCTCGGTATTATCATTGCCACCCGTTCCAATCCGAATGCCTGGCAGGACTTCTTGCTGTATCTACAGCAGCCACAATTTATGAGTATTGTGCTGATCATGTTCCTGATGATCGCAATTCCGCTGTATCTGCTGACCTACTGGTTTTATGGCAAGCAGGCCCAGCGTATGGCAGAGAAAATGTTTGGCCATTCGCCTCAGTGAATATAGATGAATCATTTTGTGACCCGATCTTCATAAATTAATTGAATGATGAAAGATACAAATTCTCCACTACAAAGATCTTCTTGGTTTAAAAAGCTGAAGATGAGTGGCGTATAATTTAAACCAAGAAAATAATAAGGCGAAGAATGACGAATGTATAAACCTGTAGTGCTGTTGACGGGAGCGAGTGGTTTTATTGGCAGTCATCTCGTGCATTTTTTACTGGAACGGGATTATCGGGTGGTTGGTCTGACCCGTCAGAAAAATAAACGTGAACCACATCCGGACTTTCATTGGATTAACCAGCTGGATGAATTAAAACAGCATCAGATTGATTATGTGGTCAATCTGGCTGGCGAAAGTATTGGTCAAGGCCGCTGGACGGCAGCGCGTAAAAAGAAATTGCTGAATAGCCGTTTAGATACCACCAGACATTTATTTGATTATTTAGAAAAAAATCAGATTAGACCGAAACGGATTATTTCAACATCGGCCGTTGGCTATTATGGCATTGACCCCAATGAGCGCTGGGAACAGGTCTGCACGGAGCAAAGTCCGCCACAAGATATTTTTATGTCCGAACTCTGTGCGAAGTGGGAGCAGCTGGCCTTGTCCTATACTAACCAGAACACCAAGATTGTTCGCTTTGCGGTGGTGTTTGGCAAAGGTGGTGGGATTCTTCCGCAGATGCTATTGCCGATTAAGCTGAATCTGTTTGGGCGGATTGGTCATGGACGTCAGCCAGTGACCTGGGTGCATCTAGAGGATGTGCTGCGTGCGATTGAATTCTTGATACTTGAGGATACAGCCGAGCAGATCTTTAATGTGGTCGCGCCAGAAAAAAGTAGTCAGGCCCAGTTTGCACGAACTGCGGCCCAGATTCTGAAGCGCAAACCCTTACTTCCACTACCCGCATGCAGTCTGAAAATGATGCTGGGAGAACAGTCACAACTGGTCTTAAACGGTCAGTATGTACAGTCCAAAGCCTTGCAGGAGGCTGGATTCCAGTTTCATTATCCAACTCTGAAAGAAGCACTGGATAATATCCTAAAGCACTAAACGACTGGGCTCTAATAAACGGACAGGATCATAAGGAGCTGGATCAACGATTGGCATTTGTTTAAGGATGAGTTGAGCGAGTAGTTTGCCTGATGCCGGCCCCATGCATAAACCATTCCGGAAATGTCCAAAATTGGCCCAGGCATTATGTAGCTTGGGAATTTTGCCAATATAGGGAATACCATCGGGTGAGCTGGGTCTTAATCCGGCCCATTGCTTGACCAGCGGAAAATCTGCCAGTTCCAGTACCATCTCGATACACGCCTGTAAAATATCCTGCCGGATTTCGCTAGAAGGCGAGGTGTCAAAACCGACCTGACGCATACTGGAACCACATAAAACATGTCCATCCTGACGTGGAATCAGGTACATCACCTTATGCATGCACATGGTCGGCAGCCAGTTTTCTGGCGTTTTAAACAGCAGCATCTGGCCCTGAACCGGCTGTACCGGAATTTCCAAACCAAGTTGCTGTGACCAGTGTTGCGACCATGCTCCGGTTGTGAACACATATTGATCTGCCTGAAAAACCTGGCTATGTTCATCTGAGATACTTTTTACACAGCCTTGCTGAATATTGAGCCGAGTGATTTTACAGTCTTCTTGCCAGGTGACACGAGGATGCTGCTTCAAATAGTGAATGATCGACTGTAATAACCGTGGATTACGGATATTCGCCAGTTCAGGGAAATAAATCGCCTGCTTGAATTTGCTCTGATTAATTCTTGGATTGATCTGTTGCAGTTTAGCCTGATCAAGCAATTCTGCCTGTTGCTGCGGATCCTGATGTGTTTTGGCATAACTTAAACCGATTTCAAAATCGGATTCATCAAAAATCAGCATACCTGTTTCATGAATCTGGAAATCGATGCCAGTGAAAGGTTGCAGTTTTTGATTCCAGTCCTGATACATGGGTTTGGCATGTCGAGCCAGAGCATTTACAGCAGCGGGATAACGCCACGGATACATCGGGGAAAGGATTCCTCCTCCAGCCCAGGATGCAGCCTGTCCGGCGGCCTGTTGATCAAAAAGGGTAACAGAACATCCCTGTTCAAGCAGTTCCAGCGCCGACATCAAACCGGTGATGCCAGCGCCGACAATGGCAATATGCATTGCGCCGAAATCCTTTTACTTCATGTCTTTCAGTTTAAGCGCAGCTTCTTCAGCAAAATAGGTCCAGATACCATCTGCACCGGCACGACGACAGCTCATCAATGATTCTAAAATGACGCTATCAGATAACCAGCCATTTTGAATTGCCGCAGCCAGCATCGCGTATTCGCCACTGACCTGATAGACAAAGGTTGGTACGCCAAAAGTGTCTTTGACTTCGCGGACGATATCCAGATAAGGCATGCCCGGTTTAACAATCACCATGTCTGCACCTTCCTGAATATCCAGCGCAATTTCATGCAGGGCTTCAGCACGGTTACCGACATCCATCTGGTAATTGTATTTATTGCCGCCTTTTAAATTGCTAGCAGAACCGACTGCATCACGGAACGGACCATAGAAACTTGATGCATATTTGGCTGAATAGGCCATGATCGAAGTATAGATATGACCATTTTGCTCAAAGGCCTGACGAATCGCACCGATCCGGCCATCCATCATGTCACTTGGAGCAAACACATCTGCACCGGCTTCGGCATGGCTCAAGCCCTGTTTAATCAGGCACTCGACCGTTTCATCATTTAAGACATAACCGTTCTCATCAATAATGCCATCCTGACCATGTGTGGTATACGGGTCTAATGCGCCGTCAGTAATCAGCACCATTTCTGGCAGTTCTTTTTTCAATAAACGCAAGGTGTTTTGTACCAGACCATCTTCACGCCACGCAGCTTCTGCAGTCAGGCTTTTATCTTCTTGTGGGGTGACCGGAAATAGCGCCAGTTTATTGACACCGAGTTCCAGTAGACGTTCTGATTTTTTTAACAACAAGTCCGCTGACAGACGCTGGATATTCGGCATACTTGGAATATCTTGGGTCTGGTTTTGTCCTGGCAGGACAAATACTGGATAAATGAGATGATCTGCCGCGAGATGGGTTTCACGAACCATCGAACGTAAATGTTCATTTTTACGAATACGACGCATGCGAGTTGCAGGAAACGCGGGACGATTGAACGTATAAGTCATAAAAATCTCAGTAATCAGTATTAAACTAGGCCTCTATTGTAGCCCTAACTCAAATTTTTGGGCATAAATTAGCGGTTTTTTATTGTGGTGGATTCGGGCAAAGTGATGAGTAAGACAGAGAGAAACTGGACCGGTAATATACATCTGGGCTCGAAAGTGGATATTGATGTAGTCCTGAACCAGCTGGTACATGCTTTTAATAGCTCTCCTTTTTTTAAGCATAACGGCATGACCATGCGGGTGGTCGAGGGCCAGATTGAGGCCTATGTAGAAATGCAGGATTTCATGATTGGTAATGTGGCTTTCCAGATTCTGCATGGCGGTCTGGCTGCAACTGTACTGGATAGCGTCGGTGGTATTGTGGCCATGGGCGAACTGTATAAAAAAGCTGAACCGGAAACGATTGCAGATACCATTAAAAAAGTGTCGCGTCTGGCGACGGTCGATATGCGGGTGGATTATCTGGCGCCTGGACGTGGCAAATATTTTATTGCACGTGCAGAAACCTTACGTTTGGGGCGTAAGGGCTGCACCATGCGCATGACCATGGTCAATGATGAAGATAAGGCGATTGCAACTGCAATTGCGTCTTATGCCTATTAATAAAATCGTGAAATGAGGAAATTAAAAAGCACTGTTTAACAGTGCTTTTTTTATAATGATCAAATATGAACCTAGAGGATTTAGAGATCAGATTTAGCCCGTTTCAAGGCATTTTGCCATTTGGCTAAATGCATTTCTCTTTCGTCATTTTGCATTTTGGGTTCAAAAGCACGGTTCAGCTGCCAGGACTGGGAAATTTCATCCAGGTTTGAAAATACCCCAGCTTTTAATCCGGCCATAGCGGCTGCGCCCCAGGCAGTAGCTTCTAGCATTTTCGGACGCAGTACCGGTACATTCAGAATATCGGCCTGAAATTGCATTAGCATGTCATTGCTGCTGGCACCACCATCAACCCGCAGTTCTTTAAGTGGATGTGCAATATCAGACTGCATCGCACTGAGCACATCCGATACCTGAAAGGCAATAGATTCAAGGGCTGCACGAGCGATATGCGCTTTGGTCGTACCGCGTGACATGCCACAGAGTAGGGCACGTGCTTCACTATCCCAATGCGGCGCGCCCAGTCCGGTAAATGCCGGAACCAGAACCACGCCGTCACTATGCTCGACCTGATGCGCCAGTTTTTCCACATCACTGCTTTTTTGAATAATTCCGAGGCCATCACGTAACCATTGCACTACAGCACCAGCCATAAATACGCTGCCTTCGAGCGCATAGGTAGTTTGGTCCTGGGCTTGCCAGGCAAGAGTAGAAAGCAGCTTGTTCTGGCTAAGCTGAATATTATGTCCGGTATTGAACAGCATAAAGCAGCCAGTACCATAGGTGTTTTTAGCACTGCCCACCTCAAAACAGGACTGGCCAAACAGGGCAGACTGCTGATCCCCCAAAATTCCGGTAATGGGAATATTGGCCCCCAGTAAGCCAGAAGCAGTGTCAGCGACATAACAATCAGAAGAAATAATTTTCGGTAAGACCGAAGCAGGGATATTAAACAGCTCGAGTAGCTCTTCATCCCACGACTGTTGCTGCAGATTCATCAACATGGTACGAGAAGCGTTACTGGCTTCAATGACGTGCTCTGCGCCTTGGGTCAGATTCCAGATCAGCCAGCTATCGATCGTACCAAATGCCACATGGCCTTGTTCAGCGAGTGCCCGTACTCCCTCGACATACTCTAAAAACCAGACCAATTTTCCCGCACTAAAATAAGGATCAATCCGTAGGCCGGTTTTTTGCTGAATTTTGGACATCAGGCCTTGTTCAATCAGCCGGTTACACCAATCAGACGTACGACGGTCCTGCCAGACGATTGCCGGGGCGAGCGGTTTGCCGTTTCGACGATCCCAGACTACAGTGGTTTCACGCTGGTTAGTCAGGCCAAGGGCTCTAATATCTTTTGCCAGAATACCTGCAGTCGCTAAAGCTTGCTGTACCACCGCAATCTGTGAGCTCCAGATTTCCTGTGCATCCTGTTCCACCCAGCCTGAATGTGGGGTGTGGATATGCGTTTCACGTTGAGCCGTTGCCTGAACTTGTCCATGTTCATTAAAAATAATGGCCCGACTTGACGTAGTTCCCTGATCTAGTGCCAGTAAATAGCTCATAATTTTTCTGTTATTTGGCTTGAAAAGTAAAATATTAGCGCAATAATGTAATTAAGCGCATCAAGTTGTGTAAATGTTCAGAAAATACATCGTAATTTTTGACATTTATGCTATGATTGCCTTGTACTTTGGGGGTGTTTCTGGCTTCGACGCTGGTGATGAAACTCATAGATGCATGCCGAGAGCGCATTTTCTCTCGTAAATCAAATTTGCATTTTTTAGTCGCAAACGACGAATCATACGCTCTAGCTGCCTAAGGGCAGCTTGTCCGCCTCTCCGAATACTTGTGGTTAGAGAGTCCGACTGAAGCGCACGCACACAAGTCCGTATAAAGCCAAGCCTCGGGGCTTTGTACTAAATTAAGAGGATCGCGATTTGTACCCTGTTCGTCGGGTCACAAAGAGTTAAAACAATAGACGATATCTAAGCATGTAGTATTCTCGAGCGTAGTGCTGGCGGACGCGGGTTCAACTCCCGCCACCTCCACCAAAATTCTTTCCGAAGTAATCCATCAGAATCTAAAAAAGCCTTTAAACTCAATGTTTAAAGGCTTTTTTTTATGCCTGTTTGTCCGATATAGTCTGATCCCATTTGACCCCATATTTGCTCTTTGTGGGTAAATATTGGGAAAATTTACCCAGAAATTAATACATCAATTATGGGTAATTGACATGCCACTTACAGATACTGAATGCAGAAAAGCACAACCGAAAGACAAACAGTATCGTCTTTCAGATTCACATGGTTTATCCCTTATCATTACCACCAAAGGTCAAAAATATTGGAATGTGCGCGTCACTGTCCATGGTGAACGTAAGTCTGAGTCGCTTGGTCCATATCCAGATTTAAGCTTAAAAAAGGCAAGGGAGCTTGCATATGAGCTTAAGCATAGATACTCGCGTTCAGTATTGCATGAAGACTTAAAGCCCTATTTCAAAGAAGTTGCAGAAGATTGGTTCAATAATCAAAAAGAAACCTGGTCATCCAAACATATCAGTAATGTACGAGCTTCATTGAATGAGCTTTATATTGCTCTTGCTAATAAGCGTATTAATCAGATTCAGGCTCCTGAGATTCTGCAAATCATTAAGAAGATTGAGGCAAGAGGCTCGCTTGAAATTGCAAAACGTACCTTATCTCGTTGCGGGATGGTCATGAAATACGCTATTGCCCATGGATACCGCTATGACAACCCGGCAGGGGATTTAGTTTATGCCCTCAAGAATAAACGGGTCAAAAACCTAGCTTCGCTTTCGGCCTCTGAAATGCCTGAATTTTTAAGAAAGGTAAGAGCATACCCAAGTGATGCTCAAACGCATCATGCCATTATTCTGATCATGCTGACAGGCGTTCGGGTTAGTGAGTTGCTGCAAGCACGCTGGGAAGAATTTGATCTAGAAGGACGTAAGTGGGATATCCCTGAAGAGCGGATGAAGAATCGACTGCCGCATCGTGTGCCGTTGACGGACATGATGATTGCTGAGCTTCAGGCTTTGAGACTTACCCATAATCAGGAACTGCTATTTCCACATCGTTTGAATAACAAAGAATCAATGCGTAGCGAGTCTATTTTGGCTGTGATCAAACGTTCAGGTTATGCAGGTCGAATGACCACACATGGTTTTAGATCGCTATTCAGTACAGTCTTAAACGAATCGAATCTGTTTAATTCAGATGCCATTGAACGCCAGCTTGCTCATGTACCCCAGAATAGAATTCGCTCGGCGTATAACCGAGCGCAGTATTGGGATGAGCGTGTAAAAATCATGGAATGGTATGGGGAGAAAGTATCTAGCTGGATGTGCTGATTATAAAACTGTAAATCAATAGATCTCTTGCGAAAGTAAAAAATTGTTTATACTAGCCCCATTAAATATGAAAATTTAACTCGATTTAATGATGGGGAATTTAAACGACTCGTTGGAGTTCCTCGTCCATTATTCTTAAAAATGGTATCGGTGT
>NZ_JAMXXL010000039.1:0-19997 GCF_024129685.1 Acinetobacter lwoffii
CGCTTGAACCACATATGCAGGGCTGGTTGAAAAAATTACCAAAAGATGTACGTTTTGTACGTACGCCGGCTGCAATGAATCCACTCTGGGAGCAGGCAGCGCGTGCTTATTATGTGTCTGAAGCATTGGGTGTGCGTCAAAAAGCACATTTACAATTATTCCATGATATTCATGATAAGCAACGTCCAATTTTAGAACAGGCGCAATTGGCCAAGTTCTATACCCGCTATGGTATTCCTGAAGCGAAATTTAACAGCACTTATAAATCTTTCCCGATCACTTCGAAAATTGCCCAAGCCAAAAATCTGGCTGCTCAGTATCAGTTAAGTGGTGTTCCGGCAGTGACCGTGAATGGTAAATATATTGTGCAGGGTAATGATGCCAAAGTCATTCAGGTGGTGAATTACCTGATCGAGAAAGAGCGTAAAGCCAAATAAGACGCGATTGATTATCTCTAAAAAAAACCTGCATCGAATCTGCAGGTTTTTTTATTTAAACTGGAGGAATGGTTATTTACGTCCTGACTGCCGGATCTGGTGTTTCTATCGGCGGGCGATACCAGTGTAAAATTCCTCGGAATAAGAGCTGCATCTGCAACACGCTTTGCGCTTTAAAGTAATGAATTTTCCTTTCTATTTCAACACGCAGAATTGCCGAGGCGCCCCGACGCTCTACAACAAACAAATTCTAATCTAAGATTTACATAAATAGACTGATAAAGTTTAAAAGGAATAAATATTAATTTAAACAACATGGAAATTCTTGTTAATTTCAACAGAAATATGAACAATCTCTTCATGAATTGACAAAGCTTTACGAACTACCTCTGCTGTTAAGGAGTCATTAACTGTATTTAGGGATAAAATACATGAAAATTTACTTCTACCTACTTTCCAGACATGCAGATCAGTAATCGTAATTTGGTTATCTAATTCCTCTACAACTTCCTGAATCTCCTTTACTACAGGATGTTCCATCTCTGCATCAAGCAATGTTTTACCTGTTTCTCTAATCAATCCCCAAGACCATTGTGCTACAAGCACTGCACCTACGATCCCTAGAATTGCATCTAAAAAATCCCATCCAAAATACTTCCCTGCGAAAAGTGCAATAATCGCTAATACAGAAGTTACTGCATCTGCTACTACATGAAGAAAAGCGGCTTTCTGGTTTAAGTCATGGTCATCATGAGAGTGATGATGATCGTGGTGGTGGTCATGGTCATCATGAGAGTGATGATGGTGGTGGTGACCATTTTCACGTAGTAACCAGGCACAAATAAAATTAACGATCAAGCCAACAATCGCAATTGAAATTGCCTCGTTGTAGTGAATATTCACAGGATTGAATAAACGTTCTATCGATTGAACACCCATGAATACAGCAACAACCATCAATAAAATGGCACTCGAATATCCAGCTAAGATTTCTATCTTCCATGTACCGAAACAGAATCTCTGATCACGAGCATATTTTCGAGCCATTTTATAGGCAAAATAAGCTAAGCCCAATGCCAACATATGAGAACTCATATGCCATCCATCAGCCAATAAAGCCATGGAATTAAAGAACCATCCTCCAAAAATTTCAAACACCATCATTACACCAGTGAGGATGGTTGCGATTAAAATTTTCTTTTGTGCTAAAGGATTTCCTTCGTCAAATTGATGCGAATGGTCACTTTTAACATTATTTAGATATTACATTTTATTGCACCACAATTAATACTCCCTCATAGTATATGTTCTTGAGGTTGAATAGTATGTCTCACTTAAATCAGAACAAAAAAATTTTAAATCGGATTAGACGAATTCAAGGTCAAACTAATGCCCTTGAACAGAATATTTTAAATTCTGAAAATTCTTGTATTGAGGTATTACAGCAAGTTGCAGCAATTAAAGGTGCGATAAATGGCTTAATGAATGAGTTAATAGAACTTCATCTTAGAGAACATGTACTCGGTGATACTGAGAAAATAAAGGAAAAAGAACTAAATGAATTTTTAGCTTTAGTTAAACGCTACTTATAACTTTAAAGCACAGTCTTTTAAATAAAAAACTGTGTGCGCACCTATTAATGACAGTGGTAATCACCAGTTTTACTGTTGGTATGACAACCCTGTGAGTTCGTTCCCCCAGAATGAGCATTCGCATAGGTAAATGACATGCCTATAAAGCATATTAATAAAATTCTTTTCATCTTAATCCCTCTCAAATAATTAGAATATCAACTGTATGATATTTAATAAAAGCCAACATGGCTTAGACTATTTCCAAATATATAAAGTAAAGCCAACAAAACTTTAAATGTATATAAAAAATGGTTAAATAATTGCAAGGGGGGCTTTAAAACGTTTTAATCGTAAAGCATTTCCTAGTACAAATATTGACGAGAGAGCCATTGCACCAGCAGCAAATACAGGAGAAAGTAGCAGTCCAAATTGCGGATAAAGTACACCTGCTGCAATAGGAATCAGAGCTGCATTGTAAACAAATGCCCAAAATAAATTTTCACGAATATTGGTTATAGTCGCTTTGCTTAAAGCGATAGCATTTGGCACTCCTTTCAGGTTGCCAGACATCAAAACCACATCAGCAGCTTCAATAGCTACGTCTGTACCTGTACCTATTGCTAAACCAATATCTGCTTCTGCAAGTGCAGGGGCATCATTAATGCCATCTCCAACATATGCGAGTTTACCATATTGATTTTTTAATTTTTTAACGGCCTCTATTTTACCTTCTGGTAAGACTTCTGCAATAACCTCATCAATACCTAGTTTTTTTGCAATCGCTTGAGCTGTATGACGGTTATCACCTGTAATCATGGCAACCTTTAAACCTAACTGATGTAACGCTTCAATTGCAGCAAATGTTGATTCTTTAATTGGATCTGCTACAGCAATAATGGCAGCAAGTTTCTGGTCAATCGCAACATAGAGAGGGGTTTTTCCTTCTTCTCCCAAACGATCCGAAAATTGAGAAAAAACAGTAGGATTCAAACCTAGTTTTTCCATATATCGATCTGCACCAATATGAACCAAATGCTCAGAAACCTTCGCTTCTATTCCGTAGCCGGTCACTGATTTAAAATCAGCAACAGGAGACAGGATTAATTCCTTATCTATAGCGGCTTGTACAATTGCTCGAGCAATAGGGTGCTCAGACTTTGATTCAACGGCTGCCATCAGTGAAAGTACGGTATTGTATTCAAAACCTTCTAAGACATGCAGATCGGTTAAAATTGGTTTCCCTTCAGTCAGAGTCCCTGTTTTATCAACTGCAACCACTTTAGTTTCTTTGAGCAGCTGTAAAGCTTCACCTTTACGAAATAAAACCCCCATTTCAGCACCCCGCCCAGTTCCCACCATGATTGATGTAGGCGTTGCAAGTCCCATCGCACAAGGACATGCAATAATGAGTACCGCAACTGCATTAACTAAGCTAAACGTTAGGGCTGGCTCAGGGCCGAAGATAAACCAAGTAATAAAAGTTAAAAGAGAGAGACCCATTACTACAGGTACAAACCACATGGTAATTTTATCAACCAATGCCTGAATAGGCAGCTTGGAACCCTGTGCCTGTTCAACCATTCGGATGATTTGAGAAAGCACTGATGAACTACCAACAGAGGTGGCTTTGATATTTAAGCTGCCACTTTGGTTAATTGTTCCTCCTACCACAGTAGAGCCTATCGTTTTTTCAACGGGCATAGGCTCGCCAGTAATCATGGATTCATCAATAAAACTTTGGCCGTGAATAACTTCACCATCGACAGGGATACGCTCGCCTGGTCTAATCTCTACAATCGTTCCTGTTTGAACTTCGGCAATCGGAACTTCTATCACCTGATTATTGAGCTGTATTCTGGCAACTTTAGGCTGCATTCCAACTAGATGTTGAATTGCTAAAGACGTTCGGCCTTTTGCCTTGGCTTCAAAAAATCTACCTAATAGAATTAAAGTGATAATAACCGCTGCAGCTTCATAATAAACATTGACCGTGCCTTGTGGCAGGACACTTGGAAAGAAAGTAGCAACCACTGAATAAAGATAAGCAGCCAATGTTCCTACAGCCACCAAGGAATTCATGTCTGGTGCTAAGCGGAATAAACTTGGGATGCCCTTTTTGAAGAAGCGTCGGCCTGGAAAAATTAATGCTACTGTGGTCAAGAAAAATTGCATTAACCAGCTATTTTGTTGGCCAATGTTATCCATCATAAACGTATGAAAGGCGGGAATCAGGTGTGATCCCATTTCTAAAATAAAAACGGGTAGAGTCAATAAGACTGACAAAATTAAATCTTTTTTAAGTTTTTCTAATTCAATATTTTTTTTATCTTGAAAGCTTTCCGTAGTTTGATGAACTGACTTTGCTTCAAACCCTGCTTTGGTGACAGCCTGAATTAACGAGTCACGAGTGACAGATGAGCTTGCCTGAATAGTCGCTTTTTCAGTAGCCAGATTTACATGAGCTGATTCCACACCCTCAACAGATTTTAAGGCCTTTTCTACTCGACCTACACAAGAAGCACATGACATACCCTCAATCGTAAGCTCTATTGGTTGCAGCGCTTCCACTTCGTAGCCTGCTTTTTCTACGGCTTTAATTAAAGTAGCGCGATCAAGTGGTTGATGCGCATAAATGACTGCTTTTTCGGTAGCCAGATTTACATGAGCCGATTCAACACCCTCAACAGATTTTAAAGCTTTTTCCACACGGCCTACACAAGAAGCACATGTCATCCCCTCAATCTCTAATGTTTCACTGTAGTGTGGCGTATCAGTCATTTCGGTACTCATATACGATCTCTATCATTTAGATATGCTGAGTTCTATATGCGAAGATCAGCTCGAACCAAGATTAGGGGGAATTCAGGGATTACTTTTATTTCAAGCAAGTACAGGTTTTATCTGTACGATGAGGAAAATAAGAGAGAGTAAAAGTGGTAAGGAATTCCCACTGTTACTCTAACAGAGATTAAGCAGGATCAGCTGTAAATCCACGCTCACTGAGAGTGGCAATGACTTGATCCTGACTCACCGTTGTGTTGATTTCAACAATACGGTTTTGTAAATCAATATCGAGTGAGGCATTCGAGTCGAGCTCTTTAA
The DNA here is from genome assembly GCF_024129685.1 of Acinetobacter lwoffii. Taxonomy (GTDB): domain Bacteria; phylum Pseudomonadota; class Gammaproteobacteria; order Pseudomonadales; family Moraxellaceae; genus Acinetobacter; species Acinetobacter lwoffii_X. The sequence goes on from NZ_JAMXXL010000039.1 coordinate 5,114, forward strand.
TTGCGGTAGTAATGCCGCGTGCACAACCACCACAAGTCATATTAGCGATGTGAAATTTCATATGTTGCTCCTTTTTAACAAAACATTTGTTTAAAACATTAGAACAGTAACTCTAAACTTTCACCATACAACCAGCCTTTTTCTGAATCAGTTACTCGCTGTAACTTGGTCTGTTTACAACCTTACAGTTTTCTTCAGAGTATTCCAAAGAAGAGTGTTCTAATGACTACAGTAAAAGTACTTAACCAACATTAATGTGACTTTAAAATGACATTTTTGTCATCTACGATCACTCTGAAATTTATAAGATTAGTTATTTCAATCAATGGTAGTGAACTGAATAGATGAGACCGTTATGGGTTGAAGATAAGCTAAAAACCGGTGACTACCTTTATGTATAATGCCTCATGATGCGATTTTACTGTTCTGATTGTCGTAAGTTGACAGTCCAGTAGAAACTTTATTGCTCAGCTACAAAAGATAAATGCAGTAATGTTAAATTTCCTCAATTCCCTTATTTTGAAATTCTCTTATTCAATACCCACGACAGTGGTTATATAGCCTGTTGTTAATAGAATTGATAGACCTAATAACATCTCAAATAAAATGGCATGACTAAGGTGTTTAGCGAATTTAGGATGTTGAAGACGCGGGGTGAAATACCATTTGTTGAAGGCAGCTAAAAGTAGAATACTTATAACAAAAAACATTTTAACCATGAAACCATAGCCATATGCAGTATTGATTAAGGTATTAAAATCTTTAATTAAAAGAAGAGCTACACTAGCGCCACAGGCGATTAATATCCCAACAATGAAAGCAGCAATACGTCCAAATACATGCATGCGATCTTTTAAAGGTAAACCACTTATTTCCCGGCTGGTTTTCCATAACGGATATAAAGACCCCATCCATAACGACATAACTAGAATATGGATTGATAATAAAATTTGAGCAAGTAAGGTTAAATTAGCGACATGTCCGAGCTGGGAAAAACTAAAAATAATCGGGATAAGTAAAATACAAAATATTGAACTTTCAATTATAGAAAAATGACCTTTGTTCCTGTTAAGTTTAACCACCATGAGAAGAAGTAAAAGAGCAAAACTAATAGAACGAAGAACGTTTATATACCCCGTCGGAGTATTAACCAATATATTAATATACGTGGGGTCCACCATACCTGTAATACCAGTATTGGCAAAACTACCAATCAGAATAAAAAATCCCAAGGTACTGGAAATTAGGCCTAATCCAGCGCCAATTGTAATATATTTAAGAATCGATTCTTTTAGTTCAAGATATTGTCTAAGTAAAAAATAGCAAAAGGCTCCACCAACGACAAAAGCTACACTTAAATATAAAATAACCTTAGTTAACCAAGTGGCCCACATCCAATATTCAGAAATCATTATTTTTGTCCATTCTAGAACAACATGCCAGCACCTCACTGACATGTTGAAAGGTAATCAATTCTTATTTAGTTGATTTGATAGTGAAACTATATTCACCATTCATGTTGTGACCATCTTTCCCCATTGTTGTCCAGACAACGGTATATTTACCTTTTTTCAGTTTCGGAAGAGCGACATCAAAGGATTTCTTTAAGTCATGAGTAACTTTATATTTTAAAGGAACATCTCTTCGCTGAGCATCCAGTAACTTAATATTCATCAACATAACCTCTGCACCAAAGTTAAGGGTCAAGTTCTTTGGTTGACTAAGGATAGATGCATTTTCCGCAGGAATCGCACTCACTAAACTCACATGTGCGAACGTAGTTGTAGTAGCCACAATCATCGTTGCAGCTACTACAACATTACGTAGAGCAGTCATTTTATTTTGAAATAATTTCATTTACGTTTCCTCTTGATTCGTTAGTTCATTAGAGATGACTTTATAAAATCTATATTTAATGAGACCACATCATCTCCTCTTATATTTCAATTATTAGTGAGAGACAGAAACAGAGCGATGACTTCAAAATTACATTTTTGTCATTTTTAAAATTTAAAATCTTTAACTATTAAAATAATCTTATTGAAAAATAATGATCATTTAACAAACAAATTATGTAGGTGGTTGATTTATGAAATGTAGTAATCATTTTGTCTAAGAAAATAGTAGCTATTTAATTTTTTATATTTTAGTTTAAATATAAACATGTTATGTTTAATTTGATCTAATATAAATTTGTGGGCTAAGCACATGACTCAAACACGTCCAAGAATGACCAAATTATTTGAACAGCTTGGTTTAGCTTCTACTGAAGAAGCAATTGCAAAATTCATAGAGAGCCATCAGCTAGCTGGAGATGTTTTTTTAACACAAGCAATTTTTTGGACTGATGCTCAACGTCATTTTTTAGAAGAAAAACTACACTCTGATGGTGAATGGACGACAGTGATTGATCAATTAAATGAGTCTTTACATGAAAATTCAGTAAAATAATTTTCCGTTAGTATTAAGGATCTACATTCTTCCCTGCATTGAATACAACTCATTCATACAGTAGTACTGTTTTGGAGATGGAATCTCTATTATATAAGTAGTAGATTCCTTACTCTGAAATTTGGATTATAAACCCTAATATTAAAAATAATCTTCTTTACCTTCTATCTAATAAATATACCAATAAGTTTAATAATTAAATTATCCACCCTTTTTTCTATAAAAAACTATTTTGATCAACTGTATTTTTTCTTTAAAGGAATAACAGTGTAAATTAGTCTCTAACTAGCCTTGGAGTCATCTAATCATTTCATTTTTATTTTTTTAAGCACATAAAATCATAACAACTTTAATAGTTTTAAAAGATTAATATTAAATAAAATTTTTGTCATCTCAGCATAGACTATATATTTCGAGAAGATCTCAAAATTACATTTTTGTCATTTTTAAAAATAATTAATTAATAGTGCTAAAATTTTTAAGAGAGACAGAGAATAACCAAAAATTTCATCAGTTTAGTAGTCAAATTCCTAGACTCTGTTCAGTACTAAAACATAGCTTTTACTTCCAAATTATTTAAAGGAAAAAATTATGATGAAATTCAAAAACATTTTTTTGGGCTTATGTATCGCAGCCGCGTCATTGAATACATTTGCACAGCAATCCGATGAACACAAAGATCACCACCCTGAAAAAACAGCACCATCTGCAGTAACAATTAAGCAAACAGTTACCAGCACCACTGCTACAGATAAAATGGCTGCAATGGATCAACACATGAAGGCGATGCAAGCCATGCATGAGAAGATGATGGCTGCAAAAACCCCACAAGAACGTCAGAAACTTATGGCTGAGCACATGAAACTCATGCAAGGAGGTATGAGTATGATGAAACAGATGGGCAGCCAAAGCATGAATGCAAATATGGCTGACCGTCAGCAGATGATGGAAAAACGTATGGACATGATGCAATCCATGATGCAGATGATGATGGACTGTATGCCTCCGTCAGCAACTAAATAGTTACCCATGAATTAGGGGAAAGCACCATGAATCACCAACACCAAGAAAATAATTCAGTACCTAACTTTTGGTCTACACGTTATGCCATTGGTCTAATCGTGCTGGGTGGTATCGCAGCTTATTTTCTATTAACGGAACATTTAGCCCACGTTATCGGTGCTTTGCCTTATTTATTCCTTTTAGCGTGTCCACTGATGCATATTTTTATGCATGGTGGTCATGGGCATAACCACTCGCAGCAAAAAAAATCCGATATATCTGATAACAAAAAATAGCTCTTATCAGGAGATCCATCATGAATCATGCGGAATCGGCTTATGGTTTATGGACGCTGGTTATCATTAACTCAGCAGTTTTTATCATGTTCGCTTTCAGTTTTTTTAGACCTTCCACTGCGCGCGATTGGCGTACATTTGGGGCCTTTTCGGCTTTTATCATTGCTCTATTTGTCGAAATGTATGGTTTTCCTTTAACCATTTACCTGTTATCTGGTTGGCTTCAAACTCGCTTCCCTCAACTTGACTTACTTTCTCATAATGCAGGTCACTTGTGGTCAACGCTATTAGGTGAAAAAGGTGATCCACATTTTGGCATTTTGCATATCGCCAGTTACGTTTTCTTGGGTTATGGATTTTACCTGTTATCAACGTCATGGCACGTGCTGTACAACGCGCAACGTCAGCATTCTTTAGCGATCACAGGCCCTTATGCACGTATACGTCACCCACAATACGTGGCTTTTGTGATGATCTTGCTGGGTTTTTTATTGCAATGGCCAACTTTACTGACACTGATTATGTTTCCAATCCTACTCTTAATGTACAGCCGCTTGGCAATTAAGGAAGAGGCTGAAATGAGTAAACAGTTTGGCGCTGTCTATGACAGCTATGCTCAACAGACTCCGAGATTTATTCCAAAATTCGGCCATAAAACCACTTTTCCATAAGAGAATTATTTATGTCAGATCAAAAAAATCATAACCAGGACCATATGGCACAGGCTACAACAGACGTACTGAAAGACCCAGTCTGTGGTATGACCGTCACTGAAGAATCGAAATACCATGAGGAATTTAAGGGGAAAACTTACTTTTTTTGCAGTGATAAATGTCAATCAAAGTTTCATAGCAGCCCGGTGCAATATATCGCTAAACCCGCAACGACGACTGCCGATGCACATACACAGCATCATCAGACTGTTCAACACGTTAATGCGGCAAGCACAACAGGTACGACCATCTATACATGCCCAATGCATCCAGAAATCAGGCAAGATCATCCTGGAAACTGTCCTAAATGCGGAATGACACTGGAGCCACTCATTCCTGAATTAGAGGAAGATGAGAATCCGGAGTTACGTGATTTCCGCCGACGCTTCTGGTGGACACTGCCATTGACCATCATCGTGACTTTTTTGGCGATGTTTGGTCATCAAATGAACCTGTTCAATATGGCTGTTCAGAGCTGGATTGAACTGGTGTTGTCACTCCCAATTGTACTTTGGGCAGGTTGGCCATTTTTTTCCCGGGGTTGGCAATCGGTTGTGAATCGCAGCCCGAACATGTGGACGCTGATTGGTTTGGGCACTGGAGCTGCATTTATTTATAGTGTGGTCGCAACCATTGCACCGCAAATCTTCCCAGACTCATTTATTTCCATGGGTCGTGTCGCTGTTTACTTTGAAGCTTCAGCGGTCATCATTTCATTGACCCTACTGGGACAAATATTGGAGTTAAAAGCACGTTCGCAAACTTCTGCTGCAATTAAGTCACTCCTTGGGCTCGCTCCTAAAACAGCTCGCCGAATCCTGCCTGATGGAACTGAAGAAGATGTTCCTCTAACGCATGTCCATGTAGGAGATTTACTCAGAATTCGCCCAGGTGAAAAAGTGCCTGTGGATGGTGTAATCACTGAAGGAAGTAGTTCAGTGGATGAATCGATGCTGACAGGTGAACCTTTACCTATCACTAAACGTATCGGCGATAAAGTCATTGGAGCTACCCTGAATACCAATGGTTCATTGATCATGCGTTCAGAGAAAATTGGTTCAAGTACCATGTTATCCCAGATCGTACAGATGGTGGCGCAAGCTCAACGATCGAGAGCACCAATGCAACGTATGGCTGATCAGGTAGCAGGTTGGTTCGTCATGGCTGTAGTGACCATTGCCTTGCTTACCTTCTTTGGATGGGGACTATTCGGCCCAGAAGAATCAAGCTGGGTTTATGCATTAATCAATGCTGTGGCAGTACTCATTATTGCCTGTCCTTGTGCACTAGGCTTGGCAACTCCAATGTCTATCATGGTTGCGACGGGTCAAGGTGCTACTCATGGTGTGCTGTTTCGTGATGCAGCAGCCATTGAGAATCTACGCAAGATTGACACACTAATCATCGATAAAACAGGTACGTTAACTGAAGGACGCCCTGTATTCGATCGTGTAGTTGCCGCATCAGATTTTGACGAATCTGAAGTATTACGTTTAGCCGCCAGTCTTGATCAAGGCAGTGAACACCCGCTAGCCGAAGCGATTGTAAATGCAGCACACGAACGTGGCCTGTCTCTTGAAACACCAGATAATTTTGAATCGGGCTCAGGGATTGGTGTTCGAGGTCAAGTGGGCGATCGTCAGTTAGCTTTGGGCAACACAGCACTGATGGAGCAATTGGGTATCTCGGTACAATCTCTGATTCCGCAAGCCGAAGAGCTGCGTTCGGAAGGTGCAAGTGTGATGCATCTAGCCATCAATGGTGAATTGGCCGGTCTGCTTGCAGTATCCGATCCCATCAAAAAAAATACCCCAGAAGCACTTGCCACCCTGAAGGAAGCGGGTCTACGTATCGTGATGGCAACAGGAGATGGTCTCACCACTGCCCGTTCAGTCGCAGCACGTCTAGGCATTGATGAGGTACATGGCGAAGTCAAACCCGCAGATAAACTAGAACTTGTCAGCAAATTGCAGAAGGAAGGTCGCATCGTGGCTATGGCTGGTGATGGCATCAATGATGCACCAGCCTTGGCTAAAGCTGATGTCGGTATCGCTATGGGAACCGGGACTGATGTTGCAATGAATAGTGCCCAAGTTACGCTGGTCAAGGGAGATTTACGAGGGATTGCTGTTGCCCGTTCACTTTCGGAAGCTACTGTCGGCAACATGAAACAGAACCTCATGTTTGCTTTCCTTTACAATGCTTTGGGTATCCCTATCGCGGCTGGCGTACTATATCCATTTACCGGTTGGTTGTTGTCACCGATGATTGCCGCCTTGGCTATGAGTTTGAGTTCAGCTTCAGTCATCACGAATGCCCTTCGCCTGCGAAATAAAAAGTTATGATAGAGAGTTCTTTTCTTCCACCAGATGTACCAGGTCTTATTGCAGCACTTGCCATCGGCCTGCTCATTGGTTTAGAACGAGGATGGCACGATCGTGAATTGCCCGAGGGCAGCCGAGTAGCAGGCCTACGTACCTTCACATTGACAGGATTGCTCGGAGGAGTGCTCGGTCATTTACAACCAAACTTCGGGCCTTGGCCGCTGGTCGCGGCCGTATTAGGGCTTTCCTTATTATTAACAGTGTCCTACGCGCGTACCGCAAAACTTTCCGGTAATCTAAGCGCTACCACGACGATCGCGATGCTGTTGACATTAGTTTTAGGTGCATATGCATCCCATGGTAATGTTACTTTAGCATTAACCGCGGCTGTAATCGTCGCTGTATTTTTGGATCTCAAGCCAACCTTACACGGTTGGCTACGCTTGATAGAGCATCGTGAATTAACCGCATCCCTGCAGTTGCTGGTACTTTCTGTCGTTATATTACCCTACTTACCCAATACGGGTCTGGGACCTTTTGCTGCATTAAATCCTTACCAGTTATGGTGGGCAGTGATCCTGATTGCCGGACTCTCTCTGGCAGGTCATTTTGCCATGCGGCTTACCGGTTCACAAAGAGGCATACTCTGGACAGGTCTATTGGGTGGTTTGGCATCTTCTACAGCTGCAACTGTCGCACTGGCACGCTATACACGCCAGCACCCCGTCATGGTCAGTGCTGCTATTTCTGGAACATTGGCTGCCTGTGGCATCATGTTTTTTCGTATGGTTGTGCTGATAGGCGTCATTGAGCCAGCATTGCTAAGCACTTTTGGTGGTGCAATGATGATTGCGGGAATCCTTCTGCTGGGTATGGCATTGTGGAGACAACGCCAAATTACCAGCGCTGAAAACAACGATCGAACAATAGAAGCAATGGCTCCTTTTGATCTTGGGACAGCATTCAGCTTCGCTGCTTTCCTGGCTGTCATGGCAGTCTTGGTCCCGGCAGCAAAACAATGGTTGGGCACCAGCGGCATCTTCGTATTATCGACTATTTCTGGGCTAGCAGACGTAGATGCTATTTTAGTCTCACTTGCCCGCCTGCATAGTACTGAAGGCTTAACAACAAATGTGGCTGCTGTCGCGCTAGGGCTGGCCACACTGAGCAACATGTTAAGCAAAGCGACAATTGCATGGATGACAGGGGGGGCACAGTTTGGCCGAGCTATCATATTTGGCTACACAATTGCCATGATAGGTGCTGGCGTAGCTCTGGCTCTCAGTTTGAGCTTTATGTAAGGTCAACTCGGGTAAATGGAAGATGTTCAAAAAATGAGTTAAAATGATTCCCCTTGCATGGATTCACTTTGAAAAACAATGGTAAAAATGATTCGACCATTGAGGGATTCAGCCTGGATGGTCGCCCCAAGCATATCAAGAATAGATTTTGTTATCGCGAGCCCTAAGCCGGTTCCTTCTTCTGTTCTTTGTCTAGATGCATCTGTTCGATAAAATCGATCAAATAACCTGGATAGTTGTTCAGGAGAGATTTCAGGGCCTTCATTTTCAATTGAAAATATTGTGTTATCTAAATTCTGTTGAAGTTTTATGCGTATTGTAGAATTCTTATTTCCATATTTAACTGCATTAGATAATAGATTGCTGAGTGCTCGACGTAACATAGCAGGATCACCTTTGACATTTCCAGATCCTGTTTGTTGAAGCGTCATATTTTTTTCGGCAGCTAGCGCATCATAGAAATCAAATAAGGCTGTAACTTCTTTAACCAGGTCAATATTCTGTAAGTTCTGTAATTTTAGGCCATGTTCTGCTTTTGCCAAGAAAAGCATATCGGATACCATTCGAGCCAAACGTTCTAATTCTTCTAAATTAGAAAATAGTACTTCTTGATAGGTACTGGTATCTCGTTTACGGGCAAGACATACTTGAGTTTGAGTCATTAAGTTATTAATCGGTGTTCTAATTTCATGCGCTAAATCAGATGAAAAATCGGAAAGCCTTTCTAAAGCTGATTCTAGTCTGTCGAGCATATCATTGAAGGCAATTGCTAATGATTTTAGTTCGGTTGGTGTGTGCTCAACTTCTAAACGTTCTGAAAGATGTTGGGCAGAAATGCCTTCTGCGACCTTAGCCATTTTTTGCACGGGTCTTAAACCTCTCCAGGTTGCAAACCAGCCTAAAAACATTAAACAAATCGTACCGGCTAAACCAATGTAAAAAAGTTGACGCTTAAAATCATTTAAAAAATGTAGATGTTCAGATGTATCGATCCCCACAATAATGCGTACAGATTGTATTTCAGTATTTTTGTTTATATCCGTGTTGTAGATCATGCCACGATAGGTCTTATTCTTAATTTTCCATTTAATCCAAGGGTTATTTGCTGACTTGATTAACTGTTGAGTATTAATGATTGAAGATGCTGAACTAAATAAAATCTGACCTGCCGGTCGTTCTATTTGGACCATAAGATCATGGTGTCCAACTAAAGCATCTTTCAAATATAGATCAAGTTCTGGAGAATTTTTAGGATGCTGTTGGAGAAGATTCTGAATAAGCTGGATTTTACCTTCTAATTGGGTACGATCTTGCGTTTCAAAATGATGCATCACTAATTTATGGATGAAAAACCCCATCATAATGAGAATGCATATAGTCGATAATGAGAAAATAATACCAATACGAAAACTGATAGATTTGAATAATTTATTATTCATCTTCTACCTCTAATACATACCCCATTCCTCTAATATTTTGAATTAACTTAGGGGTAAAATTACTATCTACTTTATTTCTTAATCGTTTAATAGCGACTTCAACTACATTTGTATCACTATCAAAGTTCATATCCCAAATTTGAGATGCAATAAGTGCTCTTGGTAGAATTTCACCTCTTCTACGCATAAAAAGCTCCATAAGAGCAAATTCTTTAGCCGTTAAATCAATGCGTTGACCTGCTCGTGTTACCCGACGTTTTCTCAAATCAAGTTCTAAATCAGCAATCTTAATAATATTATTATCTTCTCTTTGTTGCCCTCGTCTAAGGAGCGTTTTTATTCGAGCTAGAAGCTCTGCAAAAGCAAAAGGCTTAACTAAATAATCATCAGCGCCTAGCTCTAATCCTTTTACTCGATCTTCTATCTGATCTCGGGCGGTAAGAAAAAGAATGGGCATTGTTTTACCGCTGCTACGAATATCATTGATAATATTCCAACCATTTAGTCCAGGTAACATCACGTCTAAAATAATTAAGTCATACTCTTCAGAAAGAGCTTGATGTTTACCCGTTAACCCATCTGTAACCCAGTCCGTAATATAGCCAGCTTCGGATAAACCTTGCTTGAGATAATCACCAGTTTTTTGTTCATCTTCAACTAATAGTATTCTCATTTCCGAATCCTAAGTCATTCATTAAAACTATAATAACGTTATAAAACATCTGATCGAGATAGATTACAAAAATGTCATTTTCAAGTCACTTAGATGTTCAGTGCTTCACTTTATTGTAGTAGCAAGAAATTAACTTTTAGAGAAACTTATGAAAACTGTAGTGCGTCGTAGTCTAACAATTTTAATGTGTGCTGGAACTTTAATTGCTGGTACTCAATCTTGGGCAAAAGATGTATCAACCTCAAGTGCCACTAAAACGGTAAAAGCACAGAAACCTTGTACAAAACCTTGTAAAATGGAAAAAGATGACAAGACTCAGCAAGATCATAGTCAACATCAGTCTCCTAACTCATCTGACATGTCAAAAATGGATCATTCTATGATGAATATGGACCATTCTAAAATGGATCATTCAAAGATGAATATGCCTAGTAGCAATAAATAATTTTATAAATAGCGAGAAAGAAGTATTAAAGTTTATACTAAATATTTGCTTTATTACTTCAATCTTGACCTTTCTAAAGGTGAGATAGAATGTCAAATAAGTTAAGTCATGTACTCTTAATTGGAGTTGGTTTATTTTCATCAACTTGGGTAATGGCGGCAGTTAAAGAATATGATTTAACAATCGCTGAACAAACTGTAAATATCACAGGAAAACCGCTAAAGAGAATTACCGTTAATGGTAAATTCGTTGCACCACTTCTTGAATTTGAAGAAGGTGATGAGGCCGTTATCCGTGTTCACAATAAGTTAAAAAATCAGGACTCTTCAATCCATTGGCATGGCTTATTATTACCTGGAATTATGGATGGTGTACCTGGATTTAACAAATTTAATGGCATTGCCCCTAATAAAACTTATGAATATAAGTTTAAAGTCCGCCAAAATGGTACTTATTGGTATCATTCACATAGTAAAGGACAAGAACAAGACGGTTTATATGGTGCTTTTGTTATTTATCCTAAAGATAAAACTCCACTAACAGCTGCTGAAAAAACCGATAAAGATTACGTTGTTTTGCTTTCTGATTTTCATAATTCAACAAGTGATCAAATTATGAAAAATCTTAAAAAAGAAGCAGATTACTATCAGAACCGTCGCGAAACAGTATTCGATGTATTAAAACAAGTTAAACGTGATGGATTAAAGGCAACTTGGCAAGACCGCTCTATGTGGAATCAGATGCGGATGTTGAAAACAGATATGTCCGATGTGACTGGTTATACATTTTTAATGAATGGCAAAACACCTCAGCAAAACTGGACCGGTAACTTCAAAGCTGGTGAAAAAGTTCGCCTTCGTTTTATTAATGCTTCCGCTATGTCATTCTTTGATGTACGCATTCCAAACCTAAAAATGACTGTAGTCAGTGCTGATGGTCAACCTGTAAAGCCCGTTCCTGTAGATGAGTTCCGTATTGGTACTGCTGAAACCTATGATGTCATTGTGGAACCAAAACAAGCACATTACCAAATTGAAGCTGAATCTATTGATCGTACCGGTTTTTCAGTGGGAACATTACATGAAGAAAGCAGCCCAGCAGTCAAACAAATTGAGATGCCTAAATCTCGCCCTCGTGCTTTATTAACTATGGAAGATATGGGGATGAGCCATGACATGTCATCTATGAAAGATATGAATCACGATATGTCTTCTATGAAAGGCATGAATCACGATATGTCTTCTATGAAAGGTATGGATCATGATATGTCTTCTATGAAAGGCATGAATCACGATATGTCTTCTATGAAAGGTATGGATCATGATATGTCTTCAATGAAAGATATGAATCATGATATGTCTTCTATGAAAGGCATGAATCACGATATGTCTTCTATGAAAGGTATGGATCATGATATGTCTTCTATGAAAGGTATGGATCATGATATGCCGATGAATAGCGCTACTGTTAAGGCGGCTTCAGACAAGAATGATAATACCGTATTTGGATGGGCAAATGCTTCAACACCTGAAGGTAATAAAGCATTGCAATATAGTGATTTGCAATCGTTAGATCCTCAAAAAGACACTCGTGCAGCTGAACGTGAAATAGAGATCCGTCTTGGTGGAAACATGGAGCGTTATATTTGGACAATAAATGGTAAAAAATTTAATGAAGCCGACCCACTAGTGGTGAAGTATGGTGAACGTATTCGCTTAAAATTTGTCAATGACAGTATGATGGCTCACCCAATGCACTTACATGGCATGTTTATGCAGCTTGAGAATGGTCAGGATCCAAGCAATATGCCAAACAAACATACGGTAATTGTTCCACCTGGGAAAACGATAACCACTCTACTCACAGCTGATGAGTTAGGTGAGTGGGCTATTCATTGTCACCTGCTTTACCATATGAGTGCAGGAATGATGAATAAACTCATTGTAGCTCAAGTGGAAGATGGTAATTCTACAAAGACTGTTCCTCAGTCCCAAGTAAATGAGAAGGGAGTAAATCCACATGCAAATCACTAAGAATTTCTTCTCAAAAACAGTCTTATCAATTGCATTAATAAGTATATCAAACTTAACTTTTGCTAATAGCAGCACTTCGGAACAAGAAAGTAATATTACAAATGGTATGAGAGTCTTATTACAGGAGTCTGGTGGCTTAAGATATAGCCCCCAAGAATTGTATCCAGAATATTATTCAATGGAAAATGCAAATGGGGGAGATAATATTATTTTGACTGCAAGAAAGACATCAGACGGATCTCACGATGATCATCTTAAAGAACATGGCGGACAAATTTATCAAGTAACAAGACTTGAAAATGCATGGATGGTTGATGAAGACGGTAAGGGCAACCTAGGAACAAAGCTTGAAACTTTGATTGGAACAGATGAAAATCGTCTATTTATTGAAGCCAATTCGGAAAAGTCAGAAAGTAATGATCCAAAATATGCTGTATCAGCACTTTATAGCCGTAACGTAGCCCCATTTTGGGATATACAAGCTGGTGTAAGATATAGCGAAGATAAAAATAGCAGCAACAGTGATCGAGTTGATGGTGTTATTGGTGTATTAGGATTAGCTCCTTATTTCTTTGAAACACAAGCATATCTTTATGGCGGTGAGAATAATTTTTGGGGAGCAAGTTTTGAATTAGAACGTGATTTGCTTTTAACTCAGAAACTTATTACTCAACCTTATATCGAAGCAGATGTAATATTTAGCGATGATTCTAACTATGCTGCAAAATCAGGTTTATCAGAACTTAAAACTGGTATCAAAACCCGATATGAGATTACTAAGCGAATTAAACCTTTCATTGATGTTGCTTACCAATATGAAAAAGGACAGAAAGCCACTTCTATGCAAGAGGCAACAGAGTCTGAAAAGGGATGGAAATATGGTGCAGGTATCGAATTAGTTTTTTAAAATAATATGACTTGGAATCATGAATGGTAGCTTCGGCTACTATTCATGAAATTGTTGTCATTTCCTTTCGAATCTGTAAAACTAAAAAAGCTTAAATTTTGGTCTTATCTCTATGCAGTGGTTAAAAACATGCCTATCGCTGTTTTTATCGTTTGCTATCCTTTTAGTAGGATCGGCTGCTGCTGCTTCGTCTGTACATAAGCGGTGTTTAATGCCATCTGAACAGATGAAATCCATGCAAATGGAAGCATCTCAAAACCAGGATATGATGCATACCGACTGTATGAAAGTTGAAGCAAAGGTCAAAAAAAGGCACTGTTGCAAATAGAGATTTGAGTCGATGAAGTTCCTTTTTAAAAGTGCTTAGAGACCGAAAACCCTGTTGATTAGACACACTTCACCTTGAGGCTGACCATAATAAAATGACGATGCTTGTCCTTTACGTAGTGCACGCATGACTTCAATACCTTTAATTGTGGCATAAGCCGTCTTCATAGATTTGAATCCTAATGTGGCCCTGATGATCCGCTTTAACTTACCATGATCACATTCAATGACATTATTTTTATACTTAATCTGCCTGTGCTCAATATCTACTGGACATTTTCCTTCTCGCTTTAACCGTGATAAAGCATGGCCATAGGTCGCTGCTTTATCTGTATTGATGACCCGTGGAATTTGCCATTTTTTCACCGTACTGAAGATCTTTCCTAAAAAACAATAAGCTGATTTACTGTTCCGTCTAGCGGAAAGGTAAAAGTCAATCGTATGACCATGTTGATCAACTGCACGATACAGGTAAGTCCATCGCCCCTTCACTTTGATATAAGTCTCATCCATATGCCATGAATGTAAATCTGTAGGATTACGCCAATACCAGCGTAAGCGTTTTTCCATTTCTGGAGCATAACGCTGAACCCAACGATAAATTGTGGTGTGGTCAACATTCACACCTCGTTCAGCGAGCATTTCTTGAAGTTCACGATAGCTGATGCCATATTTACAATACCAACGAACAGCCCAAAGAATGATTTCACCTTGAAAGTGCCGACCATGGAAGGGATTCATCTGCTGTATCTCGAAATAAATAAGATATTTAGCTTATCATGTCAGCCTATTTGCAACAGTGCCGTGCAGGCTTAGCTAGAAAAACTATAACACTCTAAGAAAGTATGGGTTTTTATGTACAAGGCAATTTCATGAGAAGCCAGATGATAAAATTCGAGGCTCCCCAATTTTGTAAATCAAATATATGCAAAATAATGTGAGTAAGCCGGCAGTACCAGCATTAACACTGGCT
>NZ_JAMXXL010000040.1:0-19643 GCF_024129685.1 Acinetobacter lwoffii
ATATTTTATATCCAGTCCATGGTGATAAAAACCATCATAAACCAGACATTTTTATTGGTGAGAATATAGACACTTTAAATGGGTTCTAACATATCTAGTTCATATATCAACCATTATGTTAAATGAGGCGGATTTATTTAATCCGCTTACCATTTTCATCGATGATTATTTCACCATCTTCTTTGGTAAAAGCTCCTAATTGAGGCGCAGACAAAATATCTAAAACGAGTTCAGATGGTCTACATAGTTTTACCCCCAGTTCAGTCACAACAAATGGACGGTTAATTAAAATTGGATACTCCAGCATAAACTGAATAAGCTGCTCATCTGTCCAGTGTTGCTGATCCAACTTGAGCGTTTCAAAAGGTTCCACGTTTTTGCGAATAGCTTCACGTACAGAAAGACCTGATTTCTCAATTAAATTAATGAGTTCACTTTTACTTGGAGGGTTGAGAAGATACTCAATAACTTCAGGTTCTTCTCCGGTATTTCGAATTAGCGCCAGTGTATTTCTTGATGTTCCGCACGCTGGATTATGATAGATCTTAACTTTTGATGACATTGGACTTACTCAGGACTTCATAATATTGTATTTATATATGGATATGCGTATATTCGCAATAGCATATATTAGAGTATAGATTATGGATCAAGCAGATTTCTTTAAATGCCTATCTGACCCGACACGTCTAGATATTTTAAAAATTATTTTAGAAAGACAAAATGTATGTGTTTGTGAAATCACAGAAATATTACAACTGAGCCAACCTAAAATTTCTCGTCACTTGGCTTTACTCCGTAACCTTTCAATTTTGCTAGATGAGCGCAAGGGACAATGGGTGTATTACCGATTAAATCCTGATTTACCAGAATGGGTAAATGCAGTGTTCAGTGTTTTGAATGCTGAAATATTAAATAAATCTACGAGCAACTTATCTATCTCTATGCAATGCGAGTAATTCAATGTCCGCATCAAAGCTCTCATTCTTAGATCGAAACCTAACTCTATGGATTTTCATTGCCATGGCATTAGGCGTAGGTATTGGCGTATTTTTCCCTCAAACATCTGTTGTATTAGATCAATTAAGCATTAATTCAGTGAATATCCCTATCGCAATAGGGCTTATTTTGATGATGTATCCACCACTTGCCAAAGTTGACTATGCAACCTTGCCTAAAGTCTTTGAGGATAAGCGTACCCTTACATTATCTCTTATTCAGAACTGGGTCATTGCACCTTGCTTAATGTTTGGCTTGGCCATTATTTTTCTGCACGCCTATCCTGAATATATGACTGGCCTAATTCTCATAGGCTTAGCTCGATGTATTGCGATGGTCCTCGTCTGGAATGGTTTGGCATGTGGGGATAATCAATATGTTGCTGCCTTGGTTGCGTTTAACAGTATCTTCCAGATCTTGTTCTTTAGTACTTATGCTTGGTTGTTCTTGACCTTCTTACCGCCATTCTTTGGGGTAGAAGCACAAATCATTGATGTAAGCTTTTGGACCATTAACCATGCTGTTCTGGTTTATCTAGGTATTCCATTCTTACTTGGTTTTTTAACCCGGCTGATTTTAGTCAAACAGAAAGGTTTGGATTGGTATCAAACTAAGTTTATTCCAAAGATTAGCCCAATCAGCCTTATTGCGCTTTTATTCACGATTGTAGCAATGTTCAGTCTTAAAGGTGGTGAAGTGATTAGCCTTCCTCTAGACGTGCTTAGAATCGCTATTCCTTTGACGATCTATTTTGTTGCAATGTTCTTCATCAGCTTCTTTATGAGTAAGTGGATGGGTAACGATTACCCTAAAACGACTGCTATTTCCTTTACTGCGGCAGGCAACAATTTTGAATTAGCACTGGCTGTAGCGATTGCCACTTTTGGATTAGCTTCTCCTGTCGCCTTCACCACCGTGATTGGCCCATTGGTTGAAGTACCTGTATTGATTGCCTTAGTGACAGTTTCGCTATGGCTTAGAAAAAAAGTGTTTAAAGAAGTATGAATCTAATGAACTTACCAAATATTGATCTTAGTCTTTTAGAAAAACCGACTTTAGAAAAAATTCAGGCAAAAAACCTGGATCATCCACCCAAAATATTACTTCTATACGGCTCAAATCGTGA
Source organism: Acinetobacter lwoffii (assembly GCF_024129685.1). Classification (GTDB taxonomy): domain Bacteria; phylum Pseudomonadota; class Gammaproteobacteria; order Pseudomonadales; family Moraxellaceae; genus Acinetobacter; species Acinetobacter lwoffii_X. Next base: position 2,126 of record NZ_JAMXXL010000040.1, read on the forward strand.
GAGATCATATAGCCGTTTAGCAGTTCAGGAAGCAGGCCGAATCCTGGAGTACTTCGGTGCAGAAGTTAAAATTTTCCATCCTAAAGGGTTACCTCTTCCTGAGGATGGTGATATGCAGCATCCCAAGGTAAAAGAACTGCATGAGCTTTTAGCATGGTCAGAAGGCATGGTTTGGTGCTCTCCTGAACGTCATGGTTCAATGAGTTCGATTTTAAAAGCTCAAATTGACTGGATTCCATTAGCAGCAGGCGCAATACGTGCAACGCAAGGTAAAACCTTAGCTGTAATGCAAGTGTGTGGAGGTTCGCAATCCTTTAATGCTGTAAATCAATTACGTATTTTAGGGCGTTGGATGCGTATGATCACAATACCAAACCAGTCATCAGTTCCTAAAGCATTTCTTGAGTTTGAGGAAGATGGTCGTATGAAACCTTCTTCTTATTACCGTAGGATTGTAGATGTAATGGAAGAGCTTTATAAATTTACACTTTTAACCAGGGGACAATCAGCATATTTAACTGATCGTTACTCTGAACGTGTAGAAAGTGCAGAAGAGCTTTCAAAACGTGTGAATCAGAAGAGTATTTAGATTTCCTAAAATTAACATCATACACCTTATACGAAATTAAAAAATGGAGCTTAAAACTCCATTTTTAAATAACTTTTTTAAATTGCTAAGCGTAAATTCAGTGCTTTTACAACTTTAATCACAGTATCAAAACTAGGGTTAACATCACCAGAAAGTGCTTTGTAAAGACTTTCTCGGCCTAAGCCTGTATCTCGTGATAATTGAGCCATTCCTTTAGCTTTTGCAATGTTACCTAAAGCCTTTGCAATGAATGCGGCATCGCCATTAGATTCTTCAATACATGCTTGTAAGTAAGCTTGCATATCATCTTACAGTTCTTAGCTGAATATGGAATAGATATGAAACATAAAAATAAATACAAGGAAACAGCATTTGAAAGAGCACAGAAGCAAGCAAAAACTGAATTAATGAACTACCTAGAAACATTTAATTAGGTTTTCTAAAATACATAATACACCTTATACGAAATGCGTTATGATTCCGCTTATAAATCAATCCTGTAGTTCCTAGTTTATAGCCCATCTTCCCCAAGGTGGGCTTTTTTTATGTTTTTCCATGTTTCACGCTTAGTAAGTGAGCAATGTTTCACGGCTTTAATAAGCCCAAGTGAACAATCAAATCAGCCATACGGCTTAAAGAATCGGCTCCAAAAGCCTCTTTTTTCCGGTTCAGGCTCTACGTGTTCAGGAATAGGAATTCGCTTATTCTCGATTACCCAGTTTAGTGTCGCAAGTTGTACATCTGTTAAACTTTACCAATCTGCTTTTAAATATTCAATAACCTCTGTTTTGTATAAGCCATTCACCGTTTCAGCCAAAGCATTATCGTATGAATCACCGGTCGTACCGACTGATGCTCGTAAATTTGCTGCCTCTAAACGATGACATTGTTGTCAAAATGCAGGGTATTGGTGGCTCCCCTCAGGGGCATAATTTGTTGAAGCCTAGGTTACTACTAAAAAATTAAAAAATCTTAAAAAATAGGAGCTTATAGCTCCCATTTTTTGTTAGCTTTCTAAGTCCCTATGTTAATTTGAAGAATACTTCATCATAACGTCCGAATACAGCTATATTTTTTTGATTTCTACAATATCACTTGATTCAATTAGCGATTGGATATTACCAAATAAACTTTGAATATAATCAGACGCTATATGGATATCTAAATCCTCCCTGCTACGCCATTCTTCTAAGAAGAAATATCTACTTGAGTCATTTTCGCTAATATAAAGCTCATATTTCAAGCATCCTTCTTCTTGAAGCGTAGGCTCTATTACACTTTTTAAAAGCGCTTCTAACGTTTCTTTTTGATCTGATTTTGCCTTAAAGTTCGCAATTACTGAAATAGTCATTATTTCACCTTTAATTTGTTTTAGAAGTTTTCTAGTACAATTTTGCCTTTTGATTTACCTGATTCAAGCAACTTATGCGCCTTCTCCAAGTTTGCAGCGTTAATATTGCCTAGATTTTGGTTGAGCGTACTTCTAATTTTTTGCTGGTCAACTAATTGGGCAACCTGTTGCAACAGTTCACCTTGCTTTTCAATATCATCGGTTTCATACATTGAACGAGTAAACATCAACTCCCAATGGATAGAAATAGATTTAGCCTTAAACGGCATAATATCAAATGTTTGTGGATCATCGATCAATCCAAGCTTGCCTTGTGGTACAATCAGAGAAACTATTTGCTTGATATATGTTTCTGTATGATTTGTAGAGAATACGTATTTTGGTTTTGCAATGCCTAGTGTCTCGATTTGTGCATTTAAATCTTTGCTATGATCAATGACATGGTCGGCACCAAGTGATTCCACCCAAGATTTCGTTTCTTCACGTGAAGCTGTTGCTATAACGGTCAGATTTGTTTTTGCTTTTAGGAGTTGGATAGCGATTGATCCTACACCACCTGCACCACCAATAATTAAAATACTGCCAACTTCTGTTTCTGAAATTTGAAACCGATCAAACAGCATTTCCCATGCCGTTATTGCAGTTAATGGCAATGCTGCTGCTTCTGCATTAGATACTGTAATTGGTTTAAGACTGATAATTCGTTCATCGACTGCTTGAAACTCAGCATTACTACCATCTCGGGTTAAATCGCCAGCATACCAAACAGAATCTCCTACTTTAAACGAGGTAACTTTTGAGCCAACTTCAATAATTTCCCCAACGGCATCCCAACCTAAAATACGATTATTTGCTTCAGACGAATTTTTTCTCACTTTGGTATCAACTGGATTCACAGAGATTGCCTGAACTTTTACCAGTACATCACGCTCCTTAAGCGTAGGCTTCGCTTTTTCAATATCTACCAATGAATTTTTAAAATCATCATGGTTATTGATAACATACGATACGGCTTTCATAGATTTGTCCTTAACTTTAAAAATATAGTAAAAATGGGAGCGAGGTGCTCCCATTTTTTGTTATTCAATAATTAAAACTCTTGGCTCGTTGGGCGTAAAACAATTTCATTAATATCTACATCCGCAGGCTGTTCAATTGCATAAGCAATTGCTCGAGCGACTGAGTCAGCTGGTATGGCTTGTTTGTAGAAATCAGTAACAAACTCTGAACTTTCTTTATGAGAAGAACCGAATTTTAGTTCTGACTCAATTGCACCAGGCTCAATAGTAGTCGTTCTAATTGTTCCCCCAACTTCATGACGAAGTCCTTCAGAGATGGCTCTTACAGCAAACTTAGTACCGCTATAAACAGTACCTCCTGGACTAAATACTTTTATCCCTGCAACAGATGCGAGATTAATAAAGTGTCCAAAGTTTTGTTTTTGGAAAACAGGTAGGGTAGCTGCTATACCATAAAGAACACCTTTGATATTAATGTCGATCATACGATCCCATTCATCAACTTTTAGCTCACTTAATGGTGCAATAGACATTAATCCAGCATTGTTTACCAATACATCGATTTGACCAAATGCGCTTAATGCCTTTTCAATAAGTGCTTGTACTTCATGTGGTTTGGTTATATCCATAACAATAAATTCAGCTTGACCACCTTCAGCACGAATGTCGTGAACAATAGCCTCTAATTTTTCAGTACGTCTAGCACCAAGTACAACCTTTGCACCTTTTTTAGCAAGTAAGCGAGCAGTAGCTTCACCTAAACCACTACTTGCACCAGTGATAACAATAACTTTATTTTCTATATTATTCATACAAGTGCCCTTCAACCTATCTGTCAATCATATTTGATGGATTAAGTATTACAGCCTTGATAGGTATAATAAATGAATAATATTATCTTTCAGAATTCCTATTTACGGAATAATTACCATAACACAGGATTGGACATGCAGAACAAATTGGAAATGATGCGTATCTTTTATGTCGCAGCAGAGTCTCGAAATTTTAAAGAGGCAGCAACTCAGCTGGGTATTTCCCCGCAGCTAGTGACACGGGCAATAAAAGAGCTAGAAGAGCAGCGCGGAGAGATTCTGTTCTACAGGAGTACTCGACAAATTAAAATTACCGCTGATGGTGAGCGTCTGGCAAAGCAAGCACGTTTTGCGGTGGGATCGATCGATGCTTTGTTTGTAAAAGACACCAAGGAAAAACGAGATGAAATGCGTGGGACTGTCCGTCTTACTGTGTCGTCTGTGTTAGGGCGAAAATTGGTAGTACCCGCACTAGCAGAATTTGCCACACGTTATCCAGATATTGTCGTGGATTGTGTGCTAACAGATTCACACTCGGATGTGATTGATGAGCGGATAGATATCGGGATCAGATTTGGATTTTTGCCGGACAATCGATATGTGGCAAGGGAATTGGCGAAAGTGAACTTTTATTCTGTGGGTACGCCAGAGTTAATTGATAAGGTTGGAATGCCTAAAAAAATTATTGACCTTGATAAATACCCTCTAACAGCACTAGTCGATCATAAAACAGGGCGTTACTGGCCATGGACATTCACCGAAAGTCGAAGCTTTACGCCATCAAAGCCCCGTTTTATTACAGATGATCTAGAAGCTGAATTTCAAGCTATTCTCGCTGGAGTTGGATTCGGACACATGCCTGGATTTCTAGTTTTGCCGTGGCTTAGGAGTGGTAAGCTCATTCAGATACTTCATGAGGAAACCTCTCCCGTTTGGCGCCTGTATTTATATCGTCCACAGCGGGGCCCGACACCTTTGCGAATCCGAGCATTGTTTGATTACTTAGCGGAAGTGTTGGGCCATATAGAAACCTGAATCAGATGGAACTAACCTTTTTTCTAGAAAGTAGAATTCAGATAAGACCATCATGTATTTAGAGTAACTACAATTTTTCCTATTTGCTGATTTGATTCAAGATAGCGCTGAGCGTCATGCATGTCCTCAAAGTTAAAGCAACAGTCGATCACTGGACGAAGATATCCTGCACCTATACTGCTAAGAATAAATCGTCTGGCTTGCTCTCTTAGAACAGGATCATGGAGGACCTCAAGGAACAAAAAACCTCGCATGGTTAAGCTCTTGCGTAATGCAACTTTAAGGGGAAATGGTGTGATCTCCGGGCTAAGTGCACCATGCATAACCATAGTTCCTCCTATAGACATCGCTTTTGCAATCTGTTCAATATGTGGCCCTCCTACAGCATCGAAGGCGACATCAAGATTTTCTCCACCCAAACGTGAAACAAGCGCCTCATACAAATCTGGTTCATCTTCACTGGCTATAACATTTTTAACACCGAGATCCAGTAAACGTTGCTTTTTCTCTACCGTCTGTGTACTTGCAATGACCTTAGCACCCGCTGCTTCAGCTATCTGTATCGCAGCTAGTCCTACGCTACTTGAAGCTGCTGTGATCAAGATCGTTTTTCCTTTCGAAAGTCCACCAGCATGGATTACACCACCCCAAGCCGTCAAATACTGCATCCAGATTGAAGAAGCTTCTTCCCAGCTTAAACTATCGGGTTTGTGAACTAAAAAAGTTTCTGGAATCAGAAGCTTGTCCGCATATGTCCCATATTTGGCTAGATTGTCAGTCGGAAGAATCGATACTGCATCTCCTGGAGAAAATTGGCGTACACCTTCACCTATTGCCAGAACTATGCCTGCTCCCTCATATCCCAGACGAGAAGGGAATACTGCTTTTTGAATATAAGTACCACGCCGAAACATTACATCAGCCCGGTTGAGTCCGATCGTTTTCATCTGGATTAGAACTTCTCCTGCTGCTGGTAAAGCAACAGGAAGTGTTTCTAATGTCAGAACATCTGTATCTCCAATACTATTGAAGCGCCAAGTCTTGGCCTGAAGTGCGTTAAATGACATCAATCACGACCTTAATATTGGCAGAGCGATCTTGAACAGCATCATGAGCCTCAATCGCTTGGTCTAGAGTAAAATGACGAGGATCAACAAGAGGACGCAGTTTACCTTCCTCAACAAGACGAGTCGCGATCTTAAGGATATCACCATGATGAGCACGGCGATTGCCTGTTAACATCGGCATTAGGACGAATACGCCAGACACTGTGGCACACCGTAGAGATGAACTCGCTAAATTATGATTACCAAATGCAGCACAGCTGGTAATGTGGCCATAGTGAGTTGTCATGGAAAGTGAAGCTTCGAGTACTGGACCACCCACAGTGTCGTAAACAATGTTAAAACCTTGACCCTCAGGGCTTGCAGCAATAATGTCATCGGAAGATGCTGTTGTGTAATCGAGAGGTGTTGCACCGAGTTCTGAAATCAGTGGTTGATCAGCTGTACGACCAGTCGCCCAAACATTTGCATCAAGTGCTTTTGCAAGCTGAACCACCATATAACCAACGCCACCAGCACCACCCTGAACCAGTACAGTTTGCCTTGGTTGGACCTTCGCATTATCCACTAAACCTTCCCAAGCGGTGAGGAACGTCAATGGTAGTACTGCTGCCTCGCGCATAGAGATATTGCGTGGCTTTAATGCGATCAGATCAGCATCTGCTACAACATATTCTGCTAAAGATCCTTGAAGACCACGAACGCCACCTATCAGACCGTAAACTTCATCTCCGACGTTGAAGTGGGTGACACCTTCACCAACAGCAGTTACAACCCCAGCCATATCTGTTCCCAACACGGCAGGAAGCTCTGGCATAGCATATGGTGCTTCACCAAGACGAATTTTATAATCAATAGGGTTTACACCACTAGCATGAATACGTACCAGAACTTGCCCAGCCTCAGGGTGAGGTATAGGGAGTTCTACACGTTTAAATTCATGATCACCAAAATTTTCTAAGATAAGAGCATTCATCATCTTATTCATAATTGTTCCTTATTTTTAACTGGGGGATGATGTGCACAGTACCAAAGTTAATTAATCCAATAAATGATATTTATAGGATTTAATAATTCCTAAATAATGAATAATAAATATCATCCGCTCACTAAAAATATTTTAGTACAGTCTGTAAAGGCGGTTTAACCTAAACTGTTGGTAGTATTTTCAAGGCTTGAAATATTCAAAATATCTACAAAGTGGCTAAAAGTTGGAAACATAATTCTAAAAGGTCCCAGCATTACAAAGAACATGAGCCAAAATAAAAATGGGAGCTAAAAGTCCCATTTTTTTTGTGACTTTCGCATAAGCTCTATGATGTTAATTTAAAAAAAACTAAAAACAGGGATAGAAAATTTTCGCTAAAGAGCTTTTTGATTTTCGATTTATAAAAAATATTGCTTTTTTTATACTATGGGGTACTATAGTATAAATGCTAGCAAATAAGGAGGTCTGATGCCTAATCAGGTTGACGACAAAAAAAAGATTCTTCTACGCGTCAGAAAGATCAAAGGTCAGACGCAAGCGATTGAAAAAGCGTTAGAAGACAATGTGGAATGTGGTGCAATTCTGCAACAAATATGCTCTGTGCGTGGTGCTATTAATGGTTTAATGAATGAAATGTTGGAGGTTCATTTAAAGGACACATTAGTATCAGGTGAAACCACAGAACAACAACGAAAAGAAGAATTGGCTGAAATCGCCAAGATTCTAAAATCATATTTAAAATAGATCTGTATAAGGAATTATTGCATGAAGTCACGTGCTGCCGTTGCGTTTGGTCCTGGTCAACCTCTTCAAATTGTTGAGGTCGATGTTGCACCACCGAAGAAAGGTGAAGTATTAATCAAGATCTCCCATACCGGTGTGTGTCATACAGACGCATTTACTTTGTCTGGCGATGATCCTGAAGGTGTTTTTCCGGCTATTCTCGGGCATGAAGGTGCTGGTGTTGTCGTTGAGGTGGGTGAAGGCGTGACTAGCGTCAAACCAGGTGATCATGTAATTCCACTTTACACCGCTGAATGTGGCGAGTGCGTATTCTGTAAATCTGGAAAATCGAACTTGTGTATTTCCGTTCGCGAAACTCAAGGTAGAGGCGTAATGCCAGATGGCACCACTCGTTTTTCCTACAATGGTCAACCGATTTACCACTATATGGGCTGCTCAACGTTCAGTGAATACACGGTAGTGGCAGAAGTATCATTGGCTAAAATCAATCCTGAAGCCAATCACGAACATGTCTGCTTACTAGGTTGTGGTGTCACAACGGGTATCGGTGCAGTACACAACACGGCTAAAGTACAAGAAGGTGATAGTGTTGCGGTCTTTGGTTTAGGTGGTATTGGTTTGGCAGTCGTACAAGCCGCACGTCAAGCTAAAGCAGGGCGTATTATTGTGGTTGACATGAATCCAGATAAATTTGCGCTGGCAAAAGAGTTTGGTGCAACGGACTTCTTGAACCCTAAAGATTACGATAAACCAATCCAGCAAGTCATTGTCGAAATGACTGGCTGGGGTGTAGATCATTCATTTGAGTGTATTGGTAACGTGAATGTGATGCGTGCAGCCCTTGAAAGTGCACACCGTGGCTGGGGACAATCCGTAATTATTGGTGTAGCTGGCGCAGGTCAAGAAATCTCTACCCGTCCATTCCAACTGGTTACTGGTCGTAGATGGTTAGGTTCTGCCTTTGGTGGGGTAAAAGGTCGTACGCAACTTCCAGGAATGGTTGAAGATGCCATGAAAGGTAAAATTCAATTAGAACCATTTGTGACACACACCATGGGCTTGGATCAGATCAATGAAGCCTTTGATCTAATGCATGAAGGTAAGTCAATTCGTACTGTAATTCATTACGAATAATTCCGTCAGACCTTATACTTTTCCATGCATGTGAATCATGATTGACATGCATGGAATCCTCTAAAACGGCACATCATCTGTAAAACAGATCTATCTATGTATCCATCATGTATAGGTTCAATAAACCTGCCTACATTTTAATTCTTTATCAGTATTCTCTGTGGAGAATGTCAAACTCTTTGTTTGCTCGATTTCTCATGAAGTCTTGCTCAACATAGGTAATTGATTATGGAAATAATTGAGAAACATGCTTCTTTTGGTGGATCGCAAGAAGTGTATCGCCATCAGTCAATAGCATTAAACTGTTCAATGAAATTCTCAATATATCTGCCACCTCATGACAAAGATGAGCGGTTGCCAGTTTTATATTGGTTATCAGGACTGACTTGCAACGAACAGAACTTTATTACTAAAGCCGGAGCACAAAAGTATGCGGCTGAACATAAAGTCATAATTGTTGCACCAGATACCAGCCCACGTGGAGAGGATGTACCAGATCATGCAGATTATGATTTAGGCCAAGGCGCAGGATTCTATGTGAATGCAACACAAGCACCCTGGTCACAGCATTTCAAAATGTATGATTATATTGTGGAAGAGCTCAGAAATCTGATTGACCTGAATTTTCCGACCAATCAAGTCCAAAGTATTATGGGTCATAGCATGGGTGGTCATGGTGCATTAGTAATTGGGTTAAAAAATCCTGAGCTGTATAAAAAGTATTTCTGCTTTTGCACCAATTGTTGCGCCTAGCCAAGTACCTTGGGAGGAAAAGGCTTTCACACACTACCTAGGTGAAACCGAAACTTTATGGAAAAACTATGATGCGATTGAATTAATCAAAAACGCTGAAGTTCATTTACCTATTTTAGTCGATCAGGGAACAGCTGATGATTTTCTTGAAGAACAGTTAAGGCCTAAGCTTCTTAGTGATATTTGTTTGGAACAAGAATATCCTCTTACACTTAACCTAAGAGAAGGGTATGACCATAGCTATTACTTCATTGCGAGCTTTATAGAGAAACATATAGAGTTCCACAGCAAATTCCTAGCTAAATAACTTTCATAGATATGAGGATGTACAATGTTGTTCTTGAGTGCTTCTTGAGCAATATAATTTCCAGATGAAGAGGTCAGGTTATAAATCTAAGGTAGAGTCAATTGATCCTTATATAACTAAGATTGAATTTAATCATCTCATATCTTAATTTTTTGATTCAAATGTTATTGATATTAACTTGAATAAATTCATAGCATTATGTCGAAATAAAAACCTAAATTTTGGCTCAGCTATGGGATGTTTTTTAACTTTTATACAACAAAACTTTCTGACATGCATACATTAGCAATGACAGAATCAGTTTGAATTTTAATCAATTGTGGAGTTTTAGTCATGCTTAAAACAGCTTTATATGTCCGTCTTGAAGCTAAACCGGGTAAAGAAGACGAAGTGGAAGCTTTCCTTAAAGCCGGTTTACCTATTGTAATGGAAGAACCTGCGACAGTTGCGTGGTTTGGCTTACGTCTTGGACCTACAACATTTGGTATTTTTGATGCATTTCCTGATGAGGCGGGTCGCCAAGCGCATTTATCTGGCAAGGTTGCAGCTGCGTTGATGGCTCAGGCCGAAGAGCTATTTTCAGAGCCACCGTCTATTGAAAAAGTAGATGTTTTGGCGAGTAAACTACCAGCTTAAACCGACGCTTAAATGTATGAGGGTGCTGCCTGAAATTTTGAATGAAAGGCAGCACTTTAACGCTTTGAGGTTTGTCAGAGGCTTTTTATTCAAGTTGGGCTACTTTATTTATTGGCTTAATCCCATCATTTAAATGGGTCAATATCCAAAACAGGGCAGGGTAAATATACGAATGCAACTATTTACATGCTTTATATTGAACCAATCTATCTAATTTACTGTCGCATTTGTACATCTGCTAAACCCTGCCAATCTGCTTTTAAAATATTCAATCATTGCTATTTTGTATGAGCCATTCACTGTTTTAGCCAATGCGTTCACGACCATGTCAATAGTCATACATGTTTATACTTTCCATCCAACAATCGCTCGTGAAAATACATCAATAATAAAAGTGGTATAGAACAAGCCTGAATGTGTTTAACCATCACTCAAGTCACAAGATGAAATAATTTTTTTATAAAAATAGACGACTGGTCTATTTTTATGTATAGTTAGCACATGGTGCAGTCAAAAGCCGCAGTGTTGTCCAATTTTTTAAAGTTTATTTGATGAATAACGGTGGTTTTTCAAATCAATTAGCTGATCATCCTAGGATAAAAATATGCTGAATTTTAACTTTTATAATCCGACCCGCATTATTTTTGGTGGCGATACAATAGCTAAAATCAATGACTATGTGCCTACAGAAGCAAAAGTATTAATGTTGTTTGGTGGTGAAAGTGCACGTAAGAATGGTACTTTAGCTGAAGTGCGTGAAGCATTAGGTGCAAGAGAAATTCATGAATTTGGCGGAATTGAGCCGAATCCGAGTTATGAAACACTTATGAAAGCTGTAGAGCTGATTCGTGAACAAAAGATTGATTTCTTGATGGCTGTGGGTGGTGGATCGATAATTGACGGTACTAAATTTATTGCAGCAGCAGTCAATTATACAGGGGATGCATGGGAGATTTTAGAAACCCATGGTAATAAAATTACCCAAGCTTTGCCTTTTGCGAGTGTACTCACCCTTCCGGCAACTAGTTCAGAAATGAATAGCGGTGGGGTAGTAACCAGAAAATCGACCCAAGCCAAATTGTCATTTAGCAGTCCCTATGTTTTTCCGCAATTTTCCGTACTCGATCCGAATAAAACTTTTAGCTTGCCGACGCGCCAGTTGGCTAATGGCGTGGTCGATGCATTTATTCATGTCATGGAACAGTACTTAACTTACCCTGTGAATGCACACGTACAAGATCGTTTTGCCGAAGGTCTATTGCAAACTTTGATTGAGATTGGACCGAAAATCTTGGAAGATTCAGCAGATTATGACACGCGTGCAAATTTAATGTGGGCTGCTAGCATGGCACTGAATGGGCTAATTGGAGCTGGTGTACCACAAGATTGGTCAACCCATTTGATAGGACATGAGCTCACGGCTTTATATGGTATTGATCATGCTCGTACCTTGGCCATTGTGTTGCCCGCCAATCTACAAGTGCGTCGTCAAGAGAAACGAGAAAAATTACTACAGTATGCAGCTCGTGTCTGGCAGATTGTCGAAGGTGATGAAGAACAACGTATTGATACTGCTATTGCTCGTACTCGAGCCTTCTTTGAGCAACTTGGATTGCCGACTCGTCTTAGCGATTATGGACTGGGGGAGACAGATATTGAGATCATCATTACGCAACTTAAATCACACAATCTGACACAGCTAGGCGAACATAAAACTGTTTCATTAGAGATCAGTCGCCAAATTCTCGAGATGAGCATCTAAATAAGCGTATCTGTCGTGGTCACGCCACACGGCAAGTGATCATGCAACAATGCTCCTCAATTCTGAAAATTATCGAAGAAATAACATGAAAATTTTACTCGTTTTAACCTCACATGATCAACTTGGCAATACTGGTAAGAAAACAGGTTTCTGGCTAGAAGAACTTGCTGCACCGTATTACACCTTTATTGACTCTGGTGCTGAAGTTACGCTGGCGTCGCCTCAAGGTGGGCAGCCACCACTAGATCCGAAAAGTAATTTAGCAGATGCACAAACTGACACCACTCATCGTTTTGAAGCTGATCCAACTGCAATGCAAGCATTGGCACAGACGCATAAACTTAGCGAAATTTCTGTAGCTGATTATGATGCAGTGTTTTATCCAGGCGGGCATGGCCCATTGTGGGATTTAGCAGAAGATCCGATTTCAATTTCTCTGATAGAACAGGCGATTCAGTCTGGCAAACCTGTTGCAGCAGTGTGTCATGCCCCAGGTGTTCTTCGTCATGTGAAAGCGAGTAATGGAGCGCCTTTAGTTAGCGGTAAATTAGTGACTGGTTTCACCAATACTGAGGAGGCCGCTGTAGGTTTGACTGAAATCGTACCATTTTTAGTTGAAGACATGCTTAAAGAAAACGGTGGTCATTATTCTAAAGTAGATGATTGGCAAGTATATGTTCAAGTAGATGGCTTGCTGGTTACTGGACAAAATCCAGCATCTTCTGCTGCAACTGCCTCAGCATTACTTCAATTGTTGAAATAAAGAGTAGCTAGTGCCTGTTGTGGTGCTTAGTAGTGAATAAACTTCTAACTCTGAGCAACTGGCTCAATAAGCAAAATAACCCTCACTTAATGGTGAGGGGCCTGAGTGAATAGCTTTCCTTCCTTTATTTTTCTATATACAGGAAGGATGGGTATTTAATGTAGATCAATTAAGTCATGATGACTTGGATACACAGTGAAATGAAAGACAGTAAACTTTTTCAAAATTTAAGCTTAGGCTCTTATGCTTTGCAAAACCGTATTGTATTGCCACCATTAACGCGGTCGCGTAGTACTCAGCCAGGGAATATTCCAAATGAACTGATGGCAACCTATTATCAACAGCGTGCCGGGGCAGGATTTATGGTCACCGAAGGTACGCAAATCGAGCCACGTGGTCAAGGCTATGCTTGGACTCCCGGTATTTACAGCCCTGAACAGATTGCTGGATGGCGTAAAGTGACGGAAGCAGTGCATGCTAAAGGAGGCATTATTTTTGCACAACTTTGGCATGTTGGGCGTGTTTCACATACATCTTTGCAACCCGATCATGCATCACCGGTCGCGCCTTCGGCTATTAAGGCTGATAGTAATGTTAAAGTCTTTATTGAGACCGGGCCCAATGCAGGTGCCTTGGCTGATCCTTCAATGCCACGTGCTTTAAGCAATGCAGAAGTTAAAGAATTAGTGCAACTCTATGCTCAAGCTGCACGCAATGCCTTGGCTGCTGGTTTTGATGGGGTTGAAATTCATTGTGCAAATGGTTATTTGGTAAATCAATTTATCTCTGCACATAGTAACCACCGTGAAGATGAATATGGTGGATCATTAAACAATCGTTTGCGTTTTTTACGTGAAGTAGTAGAGGCAGTTGCTGAGGTGGTTGGTGCAGATCGCTTAGGAGTGCGTTTTGCCCCGCTATTTGAAAGTACAGAGGAAGATCGTGTTTACATGGGGTTAGTTGAAGATGATCCACATGTGACCTATATTGAGGCCATAAAGATACTTGAAGAAGTTGGGATTGCCTATTTATCTATTGCAGAAGCTGATTGGGATAATGCACCAGAACTTCCTCATGATTTTCGTAAAGATGTCAGAGACACTTTCAGTGGTCGGATTATTTATGCAGGTCGATATACGGCAGAAAGAGGGACTCGAATTTTAGAAGCAGGGCTGGCCGATTTAATTGCATTTGGACGCCCATTTATTGCGAATCCAGATTTACCCGATCGCATCGCCAATGGTTGGCCATTGAATGCAGTAGATGCAAGTACTATGTATGGTGGGACGGAAAAAGGCTATATTGATTATCCAGCTTACGCAGATTAATCTCGACTAAGTGAGTTATTTTGCCAACCTTTGTGGTTGGCAAAATAAGAACTTAGGATTGCTGTTGCCAGCATAACTTCTTCTTAAAACAAATTCTTAAAATTTTTTAGCTGTGTAATGAGCCAACCTGCCAGTGGGAAAGAAATTAGTTGCGTTACTGGCACTAATACTATGACTTCAATCAACACCATCATCGGGAAACTTTGATGCTCAGTAATTGGCTTTAATAAAGTGAGTACCAGTAATAGTGTGGGATATAAGCCTAAATAACCAACTAAAATACGAGTCATGAGGCCTTTAGAAGGAGAATTCATTGTGCGCTATACTCATGGATTGTAAATTGATCTAATAGCAACACAATAATAGGTAATCATTGGACTGCTATCATGAATTATTAATTATGTAGTTGATATTTAATTTTTATGAATCTTCACTTTTTAATAGAAATTTAGTTGCTCTCAGAGCTTGATGTAATGGTGTTTTATCTTTTTGCAACTTACTCAGTAATGCTGCACCTAACCACATTTGGTAAAGTACTTGTGCCAAAGTAGAGGCCTCGGTATCTGCTTGGATAGACTGATCCTGTTTTCCCAAATCAATTAAACCAGCAATACGTTGGATTACATCATCAACGCCAGCGGACATAATCGAGCGCATATCTTCAGATAGATCGGCAACTTCTGCGGCAAGTTTCACAATTAAACAGCTATCCGCCCAACCACACTGTGTTTCAGGATCTTCTATCCATAAATTAAAATACTCAATCAGCTTTTGATAAGGGGATTTATCACAACGCCATACATCATTTAAACGGACTTGGTAATTGTCTACATAATGCTGTACCAATTCACATCCGAAAGCTTCCTTAGATTGGAAATAATGATAAAACGAGCCTTTAGGGATTTCACAGCTCTGTAAAATTTCCTGTAATCCTACGCCAGTAAAACCTTTATGCAAAATCAGGTCTGAACTGGTGTTAAGAATGTGTAAGCGCTTCGCTTCAGACTTTTTAATAGGAGTAGGCTTCATATTAATTATTTACTCTATTGTAAAAAATAGACCAGTCGTATTGTTTTTTATTATAACTCATCTACAATGGATGTAAAGAAATTTTAATCACAGTTTTTGATTGTGAAGAAAAATACTTTTAAATAAAACATGGAGTTATATGTGTGAAAACAGTTATTAATCAACGCATCGTTTTAGCTAAACGGCCAGTGGGTGAGCCAAAACACAGCGATTTTCGTATTGAACAAGTTGAGCTCAATGAACTTAAACAAGGCGAGATATTGTTAAAAACCATTTACTTGTCACTCGATCCTTATATGCGTGGTCGCATGAGCGATGCTCCTTCATATGCAGCACCGGTTGAAATTGGCGAAGTGATGGTCGGTGGAACAGTCAGTCAAGTGGTGGCCTCTAAAAACCCAAAATTCAAAGAAGGCGAGTGGGTTCTTTCCGGAAATGGCTGGCAGGGCTACGCAATTTCTAATGGGTCTGCCTGTCAAAGCTTAGGTATGCAACCTGAACATCCATCTTGGGCATTGGGTATTTTGGGAATGCCAGGATTTACTGCTTATATGGGGTTGTTGGACATTGGTCAGCCTAAAGCCGGTGAAACATTAGTCGTTGCAGCTGCAACGGGACCTGTTGGTGCTACGGTTGGACAAATTGGCAAACTTAAAGGTTGTCGCGTGGTTGGCGTCGCAGGTGGGCCTGAAAAATGCCGTTATGCAGTAGAAGAACTCGGCTTCGATGCTTGTATCAATCATCATGATGAAAATTTTGCAGAACAATTACAACAAGCAGCTCCCAACGGTATTGATATTTATTATGAGAATGTCGGGGGTAAAGTGTTTGATGCGGTATGGCCATTGCTTAACTCTGCGGCACGTGTACCGGTGTGTGGTGTGGTTTCCCAGTATAACGCTACCGAGCAAGCACAAGGGCCAGACCGTTTACCGGGCTTTATTTCCACCCTTTTAAAAAAGCGTATTCGCATGCAAGGCTTTATTATTTTTGATGATTATGGCAGTCAGTATCCGGAATTCTATCAGCAAATGTCTGAATGGTTGAAAGACGGAAAAATCAAATATAAAGAGCATATGGTGCAAGGTTTAGATAACACGATCAATGCTTTCAATGGTATGTTGAAAGGCGAAAACTTTGGCAAAGTGGTTGTAAAAATTTAAAAAAATAGGAATTATCATGATCACACTACATCATTTAGATCAATCACGTTCTTTTCGTATTTTGTGGTTACTTGAAGAAATCAAGCAGCCCTATGAGCTGAAACGCTATTATCGTGACTCAAGCACGCATTTGGCCCCTGACTCTTTAAAAACCATTCACCCTTTAGGGAAATCTCCAGTATTAGAATGGGATGGCAAAGTTATTGCAGAGTCAGGCGCAATCGTTGAGTTATTAATTCAGAAACTTGCGCCGCATTTAGCACCAGATATGGATGAATCTACCTATGTCGATTATCTACAGTGGATTCATTTCTCAGAAAGCTCTGCCATGCTGCCATTTTTGTTAAAAACGTTTAATGCGATAGAAACCAAGCAGGGTACGAAGTTGGTATTTCTAGAAAATTATACTCAAGTTGAGTTCGATAAAGTATTTAGCTATTTAAATGAATATTTAAAAGATAAAGAATTTCTAGTCGCAGACCGTTTAACCGGTGCTGACTTTATGATGGGCTTTGGACTACATGCTTTAGTTTATCATATGGGACAAGGTGAAAATTATCCCCATATCCAGCGTTATGTAGCAGGTTTAAGCCAACTACCTAGCTGGCAAGCCGCAGTACAAATTGAACAAAATGGTGTGAAAAGTCAAAAATAGCAAGATTGTTTTTTTAAGGCAATTGAGAAAAAGAATCGTGATTGACAAGTACATCTAGTTATAAAATAAGCTGACACTTATTTAAAGTAGACGCCTAATGAATTTCATCGGGCGTTCTCTATTTTAAAGATAAGGAATTACCATTATTTAAGACAAGTTTCGCCTATTCTTTCACTGCAAATTCCTATCAAAAGGGCTTGAATATCACGACGGTTACGTTGAAAGATATAATCGACTTTTGAAAGAAAAGTGACTAACGCACAGCAAGATTAAATTATTCCTCGGGGTATTAAACAAGTAGGGTGTGTTGACACTTTTAGCTTAAAAAAATAGCGAAGTAGTAAAATCAAATCGCCAAACCCAATTTTACTATTCGCTATGCCTCG